>CAYZLR010000065.1:0-18989 GCA_964479275.1 uncultured Caulobacterales bacterium | reverse complement strand
GGGTTCGGGCGGAAGCGGTCGGCCAGGTTGGCGGCGGGCAGGCAGCGCGCAAGCGCCTTGGTGTTTTATCGTTTGAGTATTTTTAAGTCCTCCTACCAAGCCGCTGGCCCCCAGCCTTTAACGCCCGCCGCCTGTCTGGCCTCTTTGCCGCTTCCCCCCGCCCCCCTGCGGGGGAAACTGCTGCGTCTGGATGCTGGCGCTTTGGCTCAATTTTGGGGCGGCTTTTGAAAGATAAGGCCATGCAACTGACTCACCCAGACCCTGATTTTACTCCCTTTGGCTATTTCCCTGATTTTCGCGCGTCCAAACCCATGCGGCCATCAGAAAACCCCATTCGCATATATGTGGCCTGTCTGGCCGCTTATAATAATGGGCACTTACATGGGTGCTGGATAGACGCGCAGCACGGCGAAGATCATATCTGGGAGAAGACCCGCGCCATGCTGGCAAGCTCCCCAGAAGATGGGGCCGAGGAATGGGCTATACATGACTTTGAAGGTTTTGAGGGCGCGCCCGTCTCTGAATGGACGAGCTTTGAGCGTGTTGCGGCGCTGGCCGAATTTATTACGGAGCAAGGCACATTAGGCGGGGAGCTTATTGCTCATTATGGCGGCAATCTTGAGGATGCCCAAAAAGCCCTTGAGCATTATCACGGCGAATTTGAAAGCCTTGAAGATTATGCCCGCCAGCATATCGAAGATTGCGGGCCGCAAATCCCTGAAAGTCTCGCCTATTATATCGACTATAAGGCCATGGCCCGCGACTGGGAAAGCTCGGGCGATATCTTCACCATTGAAACGGCCTTTGATGAAATCCATATTTTCGGGGCGTGGTAATCATGGCCCGTTATCAGGTTAAACCCCGCGAGGACGGGCGCGGCCCGTATCGCTGGAGCCATGTCGTTAAAAACGGTCACGGCGGATTACGCCAAGGCTCAATTTACCGCAAAACGGGCGACGAGCTGGCCCCGCAAGACGTGGCGCGCTTGGTCACCCTTTGCGATAAGGCGGGCTTTGACATGCGCAGAACCGCATGACGCTCCAATATAAAGCCGAGACAATAGAAGCCCAAGAGCAGACCCTGATTAGCGGTGTTCGCCCTGTATCACTTGGCGAGAAACTCACCGCCCTGACGGGCCATCCTATGCGTCCAAAACGCAACCCCCAAGCCCAGCAGAAATCTTGCGATATCGGCCTCTTTGATGAGGCAGGCCGCGCGCAAATCGACCTTTGTGACCTCATCAAAACCATGGAGCGTTCAAATGAGCCAAGTTAAAACCCCAGACATAAAAACCAAGGCGAAGAAGCCTAAAACGGTGAAATCAAAACCCGCTAAATCCAAACCCACGATTTCAAAATCCATTGCAACGGCAGTTAAATTTCTACCCGAATCGGGTTTGCATGTTAGCAAACTGAATATGCGGAAAGGGAAAACAGACCCAGACATTGAGGATATTTATCCCAGCATATTGGAGAGCGGCGTCAATCAATCCCTGCTCGTGCGCAAGGAAGGTAAAGGCTGGGGCGTCATTGCGGGACGCCGCCGCCTCTTCGCCTTAAGACGTAAAGCCAAACAGACAGGAGTTGCGCAAAAAGCGCCCTATATTGTCATGGAAAGTGGCAATGTTAAAGCCGCGCGGCAAGCTTCGCTCCTCGAAAACATTGTCAGAGTGCCCGCGACGCAATTGGAGCAATTCGCCGCCTTTAAAGCCTTAGCCGATAGCGGCAAGGATATAGCGGGCGTTGCGTCGATTTTCGCTATCCCTGAAAAATCGGTCAAAAGGGTCTTAGCCCTTGCCAATTTACTCCCTGATTTGCTCGCGCTTTATGAAGCCGACGAGATAAGAACGCCGACCATTCAGGCGCTGACCATGGCCACCACGGCGCAGCAGGAAAAATGGCTGGCGCTCTATCACAGTGAGGATTACGCGCCGCTCGGACATAATCTTAAAGAGTGGCTCACTGGCGGAGCCAAGATAGATACTAAGGCGGCGCTCTTTGATCTGGCCGAATTTTCGGGCCAAATAATCACAGACCTGTTTGGCGAGACGGATTATTTTTCTGACCCCGACCAGTTCTGGCCACTGCAAAATACCGCCATTGCCAAGGCCGTAAGCGACTGGAAAGAAGATGGCTGGAGCGATGTCATTGTGCTGGAGCGCGGTCACTATTTTGACAGCTATGAGCATGGCAAGCGGGACAAAGAGCAAGGCGGGAAAGTCTATAAAACCCATGAGGGCTATCTGCCCAAATCTGACATTAAAAAGATAGACGCCATTTTAGGATTAGGCTGTCCCAGCCAAGACAAAGCCCAATCATCAAAACCTGAAATGTCTGGCCCGCTTCAAGACTATGTGGTCCTGCATCGCCATAGCGCTATTCGCGCCTCGCTCTTAAGCCATCCCAAAACAGCGCTGCGCTTAACCGCCGCCCACATGCTGGTCGGCTCTGATTTATGGTCAGTGGCCCCGCAAAAAACCACCTCACGCAAGGAGACAACGACCGCGTCTGTCGCGGCATCTAAAGGCGCTGATATCTTTGAAAAAGAGCGGGAGGCTATTTACGAGCTTTTAGAGATAGAACAATTTAACGAGCCTTATTCGCCCAGTAAGAAGCTGGCCAAAGGTGATATGGCATCTTTATTCAAACGACTTTTAGGCATGGATGATACGCAGGTGATGCGGGTTATAACCTTTGCCATGGCCGAGAGCCTAAATGCGGGAGCGCCAATCGTTGAAGCGCTGACCTATGCTTTGCCCGTCAATATGACCAAGCTTTGGGAGCCTGATGACGCCTTTTTTGATATCTTGCGCGATAAGCGCGTCATCAACGCTATGGTCAAAGATATTGCGGGCAAACGAACCGCCGACGGAACGCTGACAGAAACGGGTAAGGTGCAAAAAGACATTATTCGTAACCGTATGGCGGGACACGGCGTGGCTGATGCCAATCCCGATTGGCGGCCCAAATGGATGCAAATACCCGCCGCGCATTATATTGATATAGACACATGCCCGCCCGCTAAGGCCAATAAGATAGTGTCTAAAACCATGATGACGGAAGATAAAGGCAAAGCGAGCAAGGCCGCTTAGGCGGCGCTTTATCAGGCCATAATACCCCTGCCTGACATGACATCAGGCGGGGGCTTAGTATTTGTCTTGGGCCTGAAGCGAAAATCCCAGAGCGCTAGAACTGACTGACTTTGAGCTTTAACCGCGCCAAGATTAGGGCAGCGATTGAGTTACTAAGATCGAGCGCATCAAAGGTAAAGTGAGCGACTGGCTTTCAAATGATATCCCGTTGGCAGTCCCGCCGCGCGCCGGACGTCTTAATCCGCTGGGTATGAAAATCAGCAAACGGCTAGAATTGAAACGGTTTTTAGGTTTATCGACGAGAGCTAATATTTGCGCAGTCAATGCAGATAGCTAAGGCGCGTAAAGCCTCCAGTTAGGGCTTGCGCCATATATCCAATCGCCATGGACAGACTTTATCCGTCTTAGCCATATGATCCTCTCGCCGATATCCAATCCCCGAACTGCCACCCTGACATGAGCAGGCCGATACCCGCCCGACAACCCATCGGGCTAACTATTTTCCTCTCTAGCTTTCCTGCGGAAAGCTACATTCATCGCGATTCAAAATAGATTAGACCTTCGGGTATGCGCGCCTGTTGCGCGCAGCCTTCTTTATATTTTGATTTTTAAGGAAGGCGTTTTGGGCACGTTTCGCCCCGCTTTTCATTGGGGCGTCAGCAAGGGGATTGGCCCCGACGCGACAAACATATGGAGACTGAACATGTCCAAAGCCATTGGATACATCACACAAACTGACACCGGAAACTTTGAAGGCACCTTAGCCATGGGCGTTAATGAGCGTATTAGCGTTATCGCCAATGAGTCAAAAAAGCCGAACTCAATGGAGCCAGATTACCGGATTTTCGGGGAGCGGCTCAATGAAGTCGGCGCGGGCTGGAACCGCACAGGCGAGACATCTGGGAAAGCCTATATCTCTCTGACCTTTGAGCATCCGAATATTAGCGATCGCAAGCTTTATGCTAATCTGGGCGCGGTTAAAGGCAGCAAAGATAAGAAATTTGCGATGATCTGGAACCCGCGCAGTTAAGCCCGGTTAAGCCAAGACCCCGCCTGATGTCATGTCAGGCGGGTTTTTTTATGCCTGTAAAGCGCGATGTATTAGAAAGACACAGGCACTATTTTAAGGCCGTGCTAAGCATAGATGTTGACGTGGGTTTAGTGAAATTGTGGTTTATGCACCTCAAAATACAATCAAGGGGCGAGAGTTGGAGCAATGCAACATTATGGAAAAGCGGAAGATATCCGCTGGCCAAATGCTATATGGGCATGGGAATTTTTAAGGCGTAATAAAGACTATCAACAGGACTATTTGAGGCATCATCAAGATGGTCCTAAGATTTATGAACTGCCCTCAGGCAGTCAGCTTATCGTGGGAGAGCGGCGTTATCGCGCCGCCCGCAAATGGGGGCTTTTATTCTTTGCGGACCCGCAAAAAGCCGCGCATGAGGCCGGCGTGTTTTGGAAACCTTCCGTCTTTCCGGCCACAATCCCGGTATCCTTACGTAATCCTGAGCGCGAACAACAGCGAGAGCGGCTGGAAAATTGGGAGGCGGAAGATCTCGTTATTCTGTCTGATCTTTGTTGTCGCCGCTATATTTTTGAGAGCATTAATCAATCCCGTCATGTCGTGCTGGCTCCGCGTCGTTACTGGATACAGCTTTATTGTGATAGCGCCCATCCCTTCGATGATAAGGCACTTATATCCTTTCGAATTGACGGGGCGCGCCATGCCAATAAGCGTATGAGCAGTTTTCAGCAGCTCTTACGGCTGCATAAATCTTCGGGCCGCGATATCCGCGCCATTGGCTATCGGCGCAATATTGCCCCCTTAAGCAACGCCATAACCGCGATCGACATTAAAGAGACAGGCGGCAGTTACGGCGATATTTCTAAAGCGATTACGGATATTGATATTATAGAAACTCAAAAAGCAGCGGCCAAACAAAAGGCGGTTCGCGCCCTGCAGCGCGGAGAATTATACCGTGACGGGAAGTATCTCGAGCTTTTAAGCTAGAGCCGCGAAAAATTCCCGTAATTAGGGGTTACGAAATTGAACATCTTCAAAAACGTAACTCCCCAAAGCCGCATTTCTGTGCTTGCCTTTACCCTCAGAACGGAGCGCAGATATGAAAGAAAGTCCATTTTTAAACACGGAAGAAGCCGCCAATTACGTTAGGCTTGACCCCCGAACCTTAAATAATATGCGCTATCGCAATGCTGGGCCGCGTTACCGAAAACATGGCTGTAAGGTCTTTTATCACATCGATGATTTGGATTATTGGTCAAGTATTCGCGATTGCGGCTCTGGCCCTAAGCGCGATCAAAATCATGGCGGATAAACTCACCCTGATTGAGCTTTCACGCTCTAAATATGCGCGGCAAAGCCTTATCTTCGGCGCGCCGCAAAAGATTATAAAAAGGCCTAAAGCCGTCAATCTAGGCGTCTTTAGCGACAGTCAAATCTTAGGCTATGAGCGTTGGCGCGCCAATGATTATGGCACTATTAGCCGCTTATTTTATGTGCTGATCTGCGGGCCTGAGCAGGCGGTCAGCCGCGTTCCGGGCGTGCATCCCGGCGCCGATATTATCTTCAGAGCGCGGGGAAATCTGGCAACCCAGCGCGCCCTGGCTTGGATAAAGTCCTTTAAAAAACATCCTGATTTATCGCCCGAGCAGCTCCAGGAGCGCCATTGGAGACGGCTGGGACAGCTCCGATATTTGCGGCATAAATACCCTAATCCGAGTGAGTTTTGGGACGTCTGCCGTCATGATTAGAGGCAAGTTCATCGGGGTTATTGCGGGGCTTTACGTCATATCCGCGGCCTATGATCTGGTGTTTCCGCTACGTCCAAAATGGCTTTATAATCCGAGCCCAAGCGCGCCAATCGGCTGGTATGAAGTTAGTCAATCTGGTGACTATCAACGCGGGGATTTGGTTGCCGCTTATGCGCCCATGAATGCGCCCATGAACGCGAGAAGACTCGCGGATGAGCGCGGATATTTGCCTTTTGATTACCCCCTTATCAAAACGGTTTGGGCGGTAGCGGGGGATGACGTCTGCACCCATAATGAAATAGATATTTCGCGTGTGAGCGGGCCAAACGGTTCTGTATTGCCCCGTCTTTCGCAGGATCGTTTGGGCCGCGATATGCCGCTTTGGACGGGATGTATGACCTTGACCGAAGGTCAATATTTTATCGCCTCACCTAACCATGTTGATGGCTGGGATAGCCGTTATTTTGGCCCCGTCGATAAAAGCCATATTCTGGGGTTAGCCGTATTTATGGGGTCATCTGAAAAAGGTGGAGGCAATGGAAATGAGTAAAAATAGGGTGGATGAGAGGGTTTGTGAGTTATGGCAAGATAAAGACCAGAGTCCATTCGGCCTTAAGTCATTGTCTGCACATCGTTTTTTAGAGTCCACGGCCCTTACGCGTGGACTCTTCCATAGGGTGGTTTGCTATATGTTTCAAAGACATAGCGTGGACTCTCTTCACCGAGGATCACTGGGTTACACGGGACTACACGCTATGCCTCACCTATCATGTCATGTCTGAACCGCATTTTAAGATCAAGCTGGGGCGGATTCATGCCCCCGATGGCCACCGCAAATTCATAAGGCTGGCGCGCTACATACGCTATGGGTCGGCAAAGCTCGGTAGCTCAAGGCGCGGCTATTTAAGGAGCGGTAAAAAAACACCGACGCAATATTTTCAGCGGCGGGTGATTGTCAAATTCTCTCTGGTGAAAATGAACGCCCAAGGCCGCGCGCGCCAAGCCCAGCATTTGGATTATATTGCCCGAGATAGCGCCGCCCCTGAAAACCAAAGAGCGACAGACAAGCTTTTAGATGCTGGCTTGGATGAAGAGCATGATAAGTCGGCAAACTTATTTAACCGAGATGGCCGAAATGTTGACGTCGAAGAATTCAAAGTGGCAGGCGCGGATGATCCCCATCAATTTCGGATAATTATCTCGCCCGAAGATAGTCACCGGCTTGAAAGCCTTAAGCATTACAGCCGTGATCTCATGCGCCAGATGGAACAGGATCTGGGCACAAAGCTGGATTGGGTCGGGGCCGCCCATTTTGATACCGCCAATCCTCATGTTCATATTGTGCTGCGCGGCGTTAAGGACACGGGTAAACGCCTACTTATCCCAAGGCGCTATATTGCTTACGGGCTACGCGAACAGGCCGAGCGGCTTATAAGTCTTGAACTGGGGCCCATGCAGGTCAGAGAAGCGGGGCAAAAGCTGGCGCGGCAGGTGACGCAAGACCGCCTAACGGGACTGGACCGCGCGCTTTTGAAAGCGGCGGACAAATCCATCATAGATTTAGGCAGCAGCCCAGCTGCGGGCGAGAGCTGGACACGGCGGCTCGATATAGCCCGCCTGAAACATCTGGCCTCTATGGGGCTGGCCCAAAAGCTGAGCGGCTCTCAGTGGGAGTTAGATCGGAATATGGAAAAAACGTTGCGGCAAATGGGTGAGCGCGGGGATATTCTCAAAGCCTATCATAAAGCCTTGAAGCATGAAGGCATGACGCGGAATGATTTAGGTAATATCATTTACGACCCCTCCCATCATGAGGCTGAAACGATTGTCGGGAAAATCATTCGAACAGGCGTGCGAGATGATGTGAATGATAAGGCTTACGCCGTTATCGATATGACATCAGGTCAAGCTGTTTATGTGCCCATGGGCGGTGCCGATAATATCGAAGGATTACAAAAAAACGACGTCATTGAAATCTCGCCCAATCGCTACGCGCCCAAACCCTCTGATCTGAATATCGAGACCATCGCGGCGAGCAATGGCGGCGTATATGATCTAGCCGCCCATATGAAACATGATCCCAGCGCCCGCCCGAAATTTATGGAAGCCCATGTCAGGCGGCTCGAAGCGCTGCGAAGACTGGGGGTCGTGACCCGGCGCGATGATGGGAGTTGGAACGTACCAAATGATTATTTGACGCAAGTCGAAAACATTGAGACCCGTAAATTACTCAACCGTCCCGTGCAGTCACGTCTTCTGGCGCGCGGCCAGTTAAAGTCTATGTCAAACATCATCGGACGAACATGGCTGGATCAACAGCTGGCCAAGCCCAGCGTAACGCCAGGCCGCTCGGGTTTTGGGACGGAGCTGCGTAGCGCTTTGCAATCGCGGAGACAATTTTTATCGGATATCGGAATTATGGGACCGGATGATATCATCACGCGCAAACATCTAGATGAATTAGAGCGGCGAGATTTATCAGGTGCTGCTGGGGAGCTTGAAAAGAGCCTTGGTAAGAGCTTCAAGCCATTGCCAAAGCGAGGCAGTGTTAAGGGTGTTTATTCCGAGATGATTGAGCGGCCTAGCGGGAAATATGCGCTCATTGAGAGATCGAAAGAATTCTCGCTCGTGCCATGGCGTGAAGTCATGGAGAAACGGCGCGGAATGGAGATTTCGGGGGAAATAAGTCGGGGGCGCGTTAATTGGAACATCGGCCGAAAGCTCGGCATGCAGTTCCCGTAGGTATTTAAATTGGCCTCCGTGACCGCCGTCACAGAGTTTTTAAAAACGCGATCTTAGTTTAACTGGAAAGCATTGAATTCGAAAGTTGTATTTTTTTTGTTTACAATTTGTTAATAAGTGGTTAAAGTTGTTTCTTGAGGGCAGAAACTTCTAGTTAAATTTATCACCCTCAAGATCAGGGGGCTGAATTGACAAAACTATCCGATAGCATCGACTCAATCGTCGATAACATTAGTGACGGAGACAATGTTTCTGTTGTTGTAAATTTCCTTAATAAGGACGTTTTAACGTCGCTAGATTCGATGGCAAGGCTTTCTGAGATAGAAATGTTTGGAGGGTCGGATGTGCTTCCAGATTCAGAATTACCTGAGAGCACAATCAAGAAACGGCGGAAGTCGAGAGCATCAAGGCTTAAAGCTTTAAAAACTCAAAATGAAAAGAGCATAAAAAGACTTACAACATCAACAGCCGAAACGGGCATTAAGTCTCGCGTTTCGAAGAAAGAAGCAATTAAGCGCGATTTATGGCTATCTAATAGTTATCAAGCCACTTTTAGACGTGAAGCCTTAGCGAGACTAAGAAAGAAGCCGCATCTCATTGAGTCAGTCGTAGCAGATGCGGTTGTCGAAGCCCCTCGCGCTTATGTTTCAAGCTCGAGCGTTGAGCTTGATGGCGATGTTTGGGGTATATCTTATGTTGATGCCCCAGAGGCCTGGATAACAGGACCAAGAGGAGCAAATGTATCCGTAAGTGTAATAGACACAGGAATTGCTCCCCATGAAGCGATCAACAATGTAACACATGCTAGCGAAGCCCAGTTTGAGTATGACGAGCAAGGCCGCCTTCAAATGAAGGAGTATGTTGATCTAAGAACATCTTCAGATCGCGGAGATGGAATGGGACATGGGACTCATGTCGCTGGTACTATCGCTGGCAAAACTCATGACGGCAAAATTATTGGTATTGCTCCAGACGCAACTCTTATGTCCTCAAGTGTATTTGATGGTTCAAAGACAACTATCTCGGCCATCATAAGAGGCATGCAGTGGTCGGTAGATAACGGGGCGGATATAATAAATATGTCCCTCGGAGCATTTGATCGGTCACGATGGTTAGGAAATTATGATGCTGCGCAAGCAGAATTAGGATGGGCACATGATGCATATAATAATGCTATATCCAATGCTAACCGGGCAGGATGTCTTGTTGTAGCGGCTATTGGTAATGATGGTGCTGGCTCTACAAAAACTCCGGGTTCGTGCTTGGGCTCTTTAGCTGTTGGCGCCATGTCAAAAGATGGGCGCTGTGCTGGCTTTAGCGGGGGAGCAGTTTTGGTTTATCATAAAGACGGATCATATAGCAGTAATTACATCAAACCAGATGTTTCAGCTCCAGGGGTGAATATAAAATCATCTGACAGATTTGGGCATTATACAACTGCTAGCGGCACTTCCATGGCAACACCCTGTGTCTCAGGTGTTGCAGCGCTCGTTTTATCGAGCTCAGACTATCTAGGACAACTAACTGACCCATATCACAAAGCGGTAATGCTCAAATATGTTCTGAAATACTCAGCAAATAATGATTTGGGAGAATTTGGAAGTGATACACGATACGGTCAAGGCGTCGTAAACGCCCAAGAAGCCGTCAAACTAGGTAGAGACAGCGTTCGAATGGATAGTATTTATACGCGTTTAATGAATGCAGGTATGTTTGATTAAACGAGATTTTGAGAGGCCTTAATATATGCCAAGATGGGCAGAAATTTTTGTAACGATAGCTGCCATTAGCCTTTTTTTTATTGGTGCGGCTACGGTGGCATTGCATATTTGGGACCGACAGAGATTTCCCTCACCTGAGAGTCTCGAAACAGACATTCTTATTGGTTTAAGTCTTGTGACGTTATTTGGCCTATATTTTCCTTGGCAACGCATAAAATTCGGAGATTGGGAAATTGAGAGAGAAAGAATTGAAGAAAATCTTATCGAGCGCGAAATTGAGTATGCTGACCTAATTTCCAATACCAGTTCCCAAGTTTTGGGGGGGGATGATGGGATGCTGGAGAAAGCTCGGAAAGATAAAACTGAAAGCGCGATAGCGAAATCCGTTCCAGTCTCGCCTTTATTTTCTCAGGCAAGTAAAGACGCCGTGTTAGACTTTTTTAAAACTTGGTCGACCTGGGGATTTACACCTAAAAGAATTTTAAATTGGGGAGCAAACCAACCGGCCCATACAAGTCTTAAATCTGTATCTGGCACAGAGCTACGAAATATTCTGCCGATACTAGTGAAAGAGGGCCAGCTTCGTATACGGGTAAGCAAAAAAGGGAATATTCTCTATCAGCTAAATAATGGATTAGACGTAAAGGAGCATGTGTAATGCCCCAAAATAAGAACCATTTTTTCGAACTACCGAGTAGAGGAAGGCCTACACCTCATTTTATGCATCAATATTGGTATCCTGGCGTCGAAAAAACATGGGAAAAAGCGACATCAAGTCGGGTATTCGACCCAATTTTTGGGGTTCGCGCGATCGCGATACATGCAACTGCAGGGAGTAGCACCTATGGAGCTATGAGTGTCATGAAAGGCGGTAAAGCCAGTTGGCACTGGCTCGTTCCAGATGAAGATGAAAAGGCGCATGGTAAATTTGCTTGGGCCTGCGCGCCTGAGTCAAGGGCAGCTTGGCATATACGTAATGCCGTCTCACATCCTTTGATCAACGACGGACAAAACAAAATAAACCATTGGTCATTAGGTATTGAAATAGTCAATAACCAAACAACTGCGGATGAATTTTCAGAATGGCAGCTGAACATGACGGCAAAACTTGTTCGTTATGCTTGGGGGAAATACCCAAATTTAAAATATGTATTATCCCACGCCATGATGGATCCCCATAGACGGAGCGATCCTGGGTTAAATTTTGATTGGCAAAAATTTAAATCGCGAGTGATTTCAGGTCCGCCCGAAACCGAAACATCCTTTGTAAATTCGGGTTATGAAGATGTAACCCCAATTGATAAGTTAGAGGCAGTACAAAGCCATAGCGTATGTGGTGATGACCCAAGAACTGAAATTTCCGATATACCAGAAACAGCTTTCACTACTAAGTCAAAAGAGATTGATTGGAAGATGGCAGTTCGCCTGGCTGAAGCCTCCAAGATTGTTTATGAGGAAAAAAGTGTTGTCATAAACTGGGCTAAAAACAATCTGGGAACTCAACAGGTTGAGTTTATTGATCGAAAAAAGACTCAGCTTTTTATCGCTGAAAATGAAGAAGAAACTTATATAGTTTTTCGGGGCACTAAAGGCTTGGGCGACTGGATAGCCAATATGAAAATATATCAGAGCCGAAAGCCCTATGGACGAGTGCATCGGGGCTTTTTAAATGCTTTCTCAGTTGTACAAAGCGAAGTATTTGCGGCACTCACACGTGCGAGATTTTTTGACCGAAAAGTTTATATAGCTGGTCATAGTTTGGGAGGAGCCCTTGCCGTAATCGGGGCGGCCCAAGCCAACTTTGAAATTGGTGAAACGCCAATCCACGGAATCTATACATTTGGGATGCCAAAAACATGCAACCGTAAATGCGCAAGGTATATTCACTCCGTATTTAATTCCAGATTGCTCAGATTTGTAAACAATGAGGATCTTGTTACGAAGATTCCACCCTTAAGTCGTCATGTGGGAAGATTGATACACTTCGATGAATCCGGAAAAATTAAACCTAATAAGCCCCCCAAAGAGAGTGGTATGAAATCTGGTCCTACCGATGACGGTTTGACGAAAGAAGAATTCGAAGCTTTACAAAAAGGGCTGAAACTGAAGAAAAATAGAGATGCTGAAGGTGAGATGATTGGCGTGAATGATCACGATATGGGTCGATATATCAGAAATCTTAAACGCTATAGAGATAGTTCTTAAGGGGGAGTAGAAAATGGTTGATACAACAAAAATTCTCAGGGAAAGAGAAAAATTAGAGAGTCTTACCACAACCCTCAACGCGTTAGGAATGTTGGTTCATCAACCATCATTTGGTCGCGGCCGAGCTCCAATGTCAAAAAGCACTCGATTGAAGTTGGGATGGGAACGTCCCGCTATGCTGGAACGTATCGTATATACAGACGACAGAGAACGTGTACTAGAAACAGACGAGTACCCGTGGTGTTTAATTGCCTTTTTGGAGATCGAGTTTCCATTAGGCTCGGGAATTGGAACGGGCTGGCTGGTTGGCGGGAATAAAATACTAACGGCTGGCCACTGTCTCTATAGCCATGACCACGGCGGGTGGGCACAATCTATTAAAGTTACACCAGGTAATGATGTTGATAAGCCTGAAAAATCAACGAGTGATGATGCTCCCTATGGTAGCTATGAAGCGGTGGCCTTACAAACCACGTCCGAATGGATATCAAATGCGAAAGTTGAACTAGATGTAGGAATGATTCATATCGATTATCCCATAGGCGATGATCTCGGGAATTTTGGTATCTCAGTCTATGGTGAGTCAGATGAGTTAAATGGGGCTATGATTAGGATCGCAGGTTATCCAATGACTTATCATCCTTTCAATAAGAAGACCAACAGTTTGTCTGAAGAAAAAGTTGCAGGTCAGATGTATACTCATTCAGATAATATCATTGATATCAAGGATGGCCGAATTGTTTATAAACTTGATACGACAGGCGGGCAGTCTGGATCCCCAGTCGTGCTACTTGGTCTGAACGTTTTAGGTCCAGTGGCCATAGGTATTCATAATTATGGTTATGGCGATTACCAAAAACAGGAAAACAAAGCCACACTCATAAATGAAGAAATCTGGGGCCATATCGAAGGTTGGCTCGCACAGAACTATTAACGATGTCAAATTTAACGCCTGAAGCATATGACCAAATATATGATGTGGTTAAGCAATCTTACAATGGGTCGTCCGAGTTTTTAACAGATGTTCGTCGAGCGGTTGGGAGTGATAAATATAGCCCCGATTTATCAAAAGGTCTTTTTTTTGAAGCTGACGTATTCAAGTTCGTTTTTCAAGCTCTAAACACAAACAAAGAATTGCCTTTGTTTCTGGATTTACTAGCGTCGCGTAGAGTTAATCGTAAAGCTGAGATTTATGAATTAATGTTTGATATTTTTCCAGATGAGCAATCTTATCCTGATGGTACTTTTCAATTTTTCAGTGAAAAGAGAATTACAGCGCCAAGCATTGAGGTTCACACACTCGCCGGCTTAGAAAAATTAAAAAACCGAAATGGATTTGGATTAGAAAAAATTGTCGATGCAGACCAGATATACCATAACCCAAGAAAGTTGATTTTTGATCTATATCTTAATCAACGAAAGGTTTGTGTGGTTAAGGTAAACGGCAAATCCGAAGGTACAGGATTTTTGATTTCTGATGACTTTGTTTTGACAAATCATCATGTCGTCGAGGATGCTATAAGGCATTCCAAGCCAGTATCATGTTTGTTTGATTATTTTGAACTTGAAGACGGTACAGTAAACACTGGAATTGAAGAAGCTGTGAAAGAGATTGTCGCATCCAGCCCCCCGGGGGAACAAAACGCGCAACCCCTTTCAAATGAGTGGGATGGAAACAACTTGGATTATGCTGTCTTAAAACTTGAGAAAAAAGTCGGTGGAGATGAAGTTAGTGGGCTTTTTAAAAAATCAAAAAGGTCATATATAAATTTGAACAAGGTAGGCGCAATTGAAAAGAACCAGCCTGTATTAATCCTTCAACATCCCCAAGATAAAGTTAATCAAACACTACATCCACAAAAACTTACCATCCATACTAACTCATATCTAGGCGCGAGTCCAAACGCGAGACGATGTAGATATATTACGAACACGGAACCAGGCTCATCCGGTTCAGCATGTTTTAATCAGCATTGGGAAATTATCGCCTTACATCATGCTGGTCATCCAGATCACTGGCCAACCGATCAATGGAACCAAGGCATTCCCATTCAAACTATTGCATCACAACTTCAAGATAAAAACATTTTGGGTTAGCAATGTCGGATCAACAAAAATTATCAGACGATCAAATTGATGACCTTAGTCGATTAATCACGCTAACATTTCGAAACTACACGGATATAAAAGATATCCACGAGAGAGAAACAAGCCGAGTTCTAAATGATTTAGAAAAATACAGTATTACCCTCCCTGTGATTATTCAAGATCAGGCTATTAAACCTGTCGAGATGTATGTAAAAGAACTGCTAAAAGAGTTAAATAAAGATGTAGTTGCGGTAAAACTCGCCATTCGTCCTCTATATCGTCAATCAAAATCTCAACTTAATCCTGTTAATCCTAACGACCATTTAGCTTTTCAAAAATATCTGGAGGAATCTTTTGATGGTTTTGAACCGTCATTAATGGCAAATATCATTGACATACTAACCGACCTGATTGAAAATTTGGTGGGAAAACTTCGCGAATTATTAGGACTAACTGATGCGATTAATTTCCAAAATTTCAATAGCTTTCATGAAGACTTCAAATTAGTAGCCATCATCAAAGGATATCATGATGTTTATCATCATATTTGGGAAGCAGATAAAGCAATATTTACAGAAGTAATCCCACCCAAAGATAAAGTAAGCAAGCGCCTTTCGACTAAAGAAACATATGACGGTCTTTTAGTTGATCTCGAACCGTTGGAAACCGCTAGCAATGAATTAATACGTAAACCGATCTTTGAAGAATTATATAACAAGTGTCTCAAAAATTTGCGAAATGAGATTGAATTCATATCAGATGCGTTGTCACAAACAGATATACGGGATGACGACAAACCAAAAATTGATCAATTCCATTCCTCAATTCAACAAGCATTGCTTTTGACGAACAATGCATTGAAGGAGTGCGGGGACAGCCTAAAGGACTTCAATTTTCAACAAGCTTTTGGCGATCTTGATGATGTAGCGTTGGTACCTCTTTTGGGTCGATTTGAGAAATTTCTGATAGACGAACTCATCGTCAAACAAATCAGTCTTCATGATAAGTGGCAAAACATAATAGCGTATGTTTCATCATGCCTGGATGACTTAGAGAATTCCGGCCCGGAAGAATTGGCATTTAACGGAGAAAAAAAGTGGATATTCAAAACTAAAGAAAGCTGGAATTCTATAATTTCATTATTTGCGGATATTGAAACATTACAAGGTGCACAATTTAATATTCGTCTTTCTTCTACGATAGAGTCTGCCAAAGACCATTATGATGTCAAAGACTTCGACAATTTTCACGGTTACTTGAATTATTTCAAAGAAGAAGCCTCACCATGTTTTTTGATCTTGGATAATTCGTTGAAAGAAAAATACTCTGAAATTGCTTACCAATTCTCCGAAGTTTCATTGTTAGGGAATTAAAATGAAGATTTTTGATGAAAATGTTTCAATTATTGAAAATATCCAAACTAATCATGATGCATTTCTCAGGCGCATTCATGAAAAGAAGGACATTGAAGGGGAAGAAGTCAGAAGCGATCTAATCGAGTTTCTTAAAGATATAAAGTCAGGAGGAGAACAAATATTTTCGCTAGGAGATCGAAGGGAAGCTCAAAGGACTGTGAATTACTGGGCGGGGTATTTTCTTCGAAATGACCTGGATTTCGGCGATCTAAAACCGCCAATATTACTGAATCTCCCCAATGAAGCGAACAGACCTGAATTTGAGCATAACCAATCACCTTACCGAGGCTTAAAATCTTTCGACAGTAAGCAATATTTTTTCGGAAGAGAACGGGCGACGGCACGTCTGATGGAATTGGTCGAGCAACATGATGTTACAATTGTACATGGTGAATCTGGGCAAGGTAAGTCTTCTTTGATTAAAGCTGGGTTTAAACCGTTATTTGAAGAAAAAGCGACTGGTATCGAAATAATAGGACCAGTTGTTCCTGGAGAAATAGTCGGCCACGCAACGGCTGAAATAATTCAAAAACGACTTCCTGAAATCGAACTTGAAAATATCAGGGATCAACTAACGAATCCAAGATCCGTCAATAACATTCTTAAGAAATATAATCCTGCTGGTAGTTTAGTTATAATTGATCAGTTTGAGGAGCTATTCACCCAGCAAGGGACAGATGTCGACGCTGCCGTAAAGAAAACGATAAGTGTAATCCAAAAAATACTTTCCCCGAATAAAGTCATAATAATATTGCGATCAGAATTCCTCAAACGATTCAAAGCATTGCTAGGTAAAAAATCTGAGCATGTCGCCTATTTCAAAATACCTAGGATGTCCTATCATGAGTTGAAACGAGCGATATTAGGTCCCGCGAGAATTAAGGGATTAATCATCGAGCCCCGCGTGGTCGAAAGTGTAATTAGTGATGTATTAGAAGAACGGGCAAGTCTTCCCCTATTACAATTTACTTTAGATAAGTTATGGGAAAAAAGAGTAAAAAATGAAATTCGATATGACGTTTATAAGAAAATTGGTTCTCCCCATGAATGCTTAAAACGGGAAGCGGACGAAATTTACAATAGTCTTACTTCTGAGGAAAAAAGGATAGCTGAATCTATTTTCAAAGATCTTTCAACGCCTGATGGATATAGGCAAAGGGTTCAAAAACCGAAGCTTAAGGAAAACTTAGACGCTATAGGTCTTGATACAAAAAATGCATTTGAACATGTTTTGGGAAAGTTCGTTGATGCCGAACTCATTCGCCTTTCGTCATCCGAAACTTATGATGTTGTTCATGAAGCATTAATGGTGAATTGGCCGAAATATCAAAATTGGCTTAGCCAAAAAATAAGGCATCAAGACTATTCCCTGTTTGTTGAAGTTAAAGCGAAAAGATGGGCGAAAAGTGGAAAAAATACTGATCTGTTAATTAATGACCGCCAAGAATTAGAACAGCAATCTATATATCGTGAGCATAGTATTGAAGTAGCTAGCTATTTAGCGGCTAGCAGCGCGTATGTACAAGCTAATGAGCAATCAAAAAAACTCAAAAAAAGAGTGTCCATTTTTGCATTAGTAGGACTTATTTTTGTTGGCACATTACTCTCCTTATTATTTCAATCTATACAGAGGGGGCATTATTTGGTTGCTGATCAACAACGTAAAGCCCTTAAATTAGCTTTTGAAAAAACGAAAAATCTGGAGGAAGATTTAGAGGACTTGAAATCGATAAACTCGGAATACAATGATAGTGATCAAATTTTATTCAAGCAGTTGAAAATTGATAAATGGATTGAAAGTCAAACAAGTGGCTTCATCGATATCGATAAGACAGTGAAAATAATTGAGAGTAATGAAATCCCAAGGAAGACTACTGATGATGCACCATTTATCTTCCAGCCAGAAAGTAATCGAGGGGATGTTTCTTCAAGTTGTACTGGACATATTTGGTTGGGTAGTGACGATTCACCTAAAGTTTATTCAAACTCAGAAAAATTAGTTTCTAATATTAAGCCTGGAGACAAATTAACCGCCACTTCTAGCTTAAAGCTTCGAGAGTGGATTAAAATAACAGGCAACTCACCCAATAGCACTTATAGTGCCGGAGCTCAGAAGGGAACTGTTGTCAATTATGTCAAAGTTGAAGCCATAGATAGCCCTCAAAAATATTGGAATAAAGCACGAACAACTGAGAATTATTGGGTGGAGGTAAAGGCCCCCATGAGCGCATGTTATGGTGTGTTTGTACAATACTCAACAGACCAAGAATTTTACCTTGCCGAACAGACACGACGATATTTAAGAGATATATACGGATTTAACGTAGCACAAATAGAGAAAGTACCTTTTTCGAGTGGACAAACAAAAACTAAGTTCCATTCAGGCAACCCTGAGATGTTGGAAGTTAGCAATAAATTAAATTTGGCATTTACTGAAATTTTTAAGCAATTCGCCGAGCAACCCAATTTGCTGGATAGTCAGAAACAGTATTTTCGACAGTCAATTCCGAATGAACCAATTCCAGAGAGTTATGAATACTCACCTAACTTGGAAATATGGATAGGCCCAATGCCATCACAAGACCAGAATCATTGGACTCCTTGGTATAATAGGGACACTCCTGGGGGATCTGGAGATGTCGAATGGATTAGTTTCGAAGGAGATTATTGTAGTAAACCGATAAATATGGAGTGTCAGGTTGTCGGCAAACCGAGCGTTAAGGTATCAAAAGATATATGCCAACCCACATATGGAAGCTTATGCGAAAATGACGATACGATTTGCGAGGATTACGAAATACGCCTCCAATGTCCTCCATCAAACTAAGTGTTGAAATTTACTTAGCTTTTGTTTCTTCTCAGAGGTGCAGGTATGTTCCTCTTATAAAGAACAAACTGATGTGCCCCTAGCTTTGTAGACACCTTGCTACTTCATTTTATTGCCATCTC
>CAYZLR010000064.1:0-19388 GCA_964479275.1 uncultured Caulobacterales bacterium | reverse complement strand
ACAGAATCATAAGTCGCTGAAATCACTCAATTGTAATTTTGAATTGGGCTCTTATATCAGCTTTGTGTTAACGCCTGATAATATTGGAATTATCTTTGCCATAGGGATTTCCAGCTTAATCTATGTAATGTTACCTTTCATTATACTGAAGAATACATCGAGCATGATGACCGCTGTTTTACAAGCCAATGAGTGGAGCCGGTTTCACTTAATTAACTTACATAAAACGATACAAGATCACGTCGGTGAAGATAAAGTACAAATAGTAACTTTTCGCGACCGCAATCGCATGGAGTAACTGGCGTCACCAGCAACCCAAATGCATGATTAGGCTTGTTATATCACCGGCAGAAGCATTTAAGCACTTCCAGATCAAGTAGCCGCCTGTTGATTGTCCGCAAATCCGGCAAACAGTAAGAACCGAAAGCATTTTGCGTGTCTGTTGAAACCGATTGAACTGCAATAAATGCGAAAAAAGATCGACTTAAAGCACCTCGGTGATTCAATTTGAAGTCGAGGTGCTTTAGGAAGTTTAGATACATTAGAAAAATGACGCCCCTGATTGAAGTCGAGTAGGGCCTACGCGCCTTTGGGGCGCAAATCCGCGACCATAATCACAGGCCACACCGTCCCATTCATCTTTATCGTTTTCCAGCTCTAACGTCATCGTATATGATCGACATGCGATCGGCGTTCTAACCGGTCCACCGGCAAGCTCTAGAAAGTCTGCACCTGGAGCCTTGACCATAAGTTTTTCAAAAACATATCCAATAATATCTCCATTTAAAGATATGAGCATCCAAGGCTGCCCTAAAACCCGTCCGACGCCCATCACCCCTGTCCCCGACGGCAATGTATCGACAACGTCGAAATTGGTAGATGGCCCTAATCTGATATTCGAGTTTTTGGTTAGAACAAAAGCTCCTTGCTCCGTTTCGAGTTGATATCTCAATTCAAGACCGAGAGGTGCGGGTAAAACATCATCGGGGTTTGCCAATAAATTCCCTACATAAAATGAACCGATTTTTACACTACCGCTCGCGCGTTTCGATTGCCAAGGTACGAAAGTATTTACTGAGCCAACCGATGAATTTGAATTTTCTATTGCTTGACGAAAAGCACTATTGATAGCGCGGCGATCAGTTGCTGTTAAACTAGCGCCGAGCACTGATCCAGCCGTGAGATCGTGATCACTTAGACTGTCTCGGTCCCCTAACACGCCGCGGTCATAATCATCGCTATCAATGGTTGCGCAAGCGCCTAATAATCCACATAACCCAGAACAGACAATAATTTTTATTATATTTCGACCCATAAAAATAATCCTGTTATTTTTTAATTTTATAAGCAGTTTATTGCGACAAAACACGCCCTGCAAGGATTAATAAACCCCGCTGTAAACCAACCGTTCTTCGCTTAAACTACAGGAAAACAAGGTTAATAACCACAAGACTTTTTCTCAATAAAGAATAATTTGAACAAGATTTGTGGCAATACGTTAACCAACGATGGTTTTTTCGATGGCATTTTTTTTACGTTTACCCTCTTAATATGACGTATCGGTAATGAATTGCGGAATCTAGAATAGATTTTTGGAAGTAAAATGAACGCAGAAATGGTATACTCATCGTCATCTACAAGTGAGCCCGTCTCAACAGGTATGGGACAACAAATGTCTCGTTTAAAGCAATTAATTAGCGTTGCGAAAGAAGATAGTAGCAATAAACGTCGTGACTTACTGCGTGAAATCACCGATGTATTCATGGCGACACCCGATCGCTATTCTTCTACAGAAATGCAACATTTTGATGTAATCATGAGCCGTGTTACGCAAAATGTCGAAACAGCTTTGCGCAGGGAGATGGCAGAAAAATTAGCAGACACGCCAAATGCTCCCAAAGGCCTCGTCAATCAGCTAGCTCGTGATGAAATCAGTGTTGCAGAACCTATTTTAAAACGGTCCTCTGCCCTTAGCGAGAAAGATCTCGTCAGAATAATTCGTGTACGTAGCCAAAAGCACATGGAGGCAATTTCCAAACGCCGGGAAATTACATCGGTTGTTTCTGATGAACTCGTCGAACATGGTGATAAAAGCGTATTGGTGGAGCTTGCGAAAAACCGTAGCGCAAAAATTAAACCTGCGACAATGGAAAAACTGGTTGAACATTCACGCAATTTACCTGAACTCCAGGCGCCTATGGCCGGCCGGTATGACTTGGCGCCGCAATTACTAACACAAATGTATTTTTTTGTGTCTTCTGCTCTCAAAAAAGAAATATTAAATAGATCAGAGGGCCTTGATCCCGCACTAATCGATCAGGCCATTGCCACGAATCGCAAAAAGATCCTCACTTTAGCAACGAGCGACGTTAAAGCTGAAGTTCATGAGGCACAGCAATTTATTAATGACAAAGCTAGAGCGAATGCCATTAATGAAATGTTGCTCAAAGAACTGATTGAAACAAAGCGGGCAACGGAATTTCTTTTAGCTTTTGCGCACTATACCGGAATCGACTCGGCAACAGCTTCAAAGATTCTACAAGATGGCACATGGGAATCACTCGCGATCTCTTGCCGGGCCGCTAAGCTAGAGCGCTCCACATTTGCAAAAATAGTTTTTGGTCTGCAAAAAAGTCATGATCAACAATCAAGCGCCTTACGCATTCTCGACCTCTATCTGAAAGTACCACAAGATGCAGCGGAAAGAGTAATGCGTTTTTGGCGGGTGCGCGCGCAATCAGCCGCAAAAGAAGGCGGCAGCCAGAAAAAACCCACCCTTGATAGAAAATCAATCCGCGATGTCTTGAAAGCGCAGGAAGCCAGCTAATCAATCACGCTCACAATATCCACATTTACGGATAGAGAGTATGACAATATTATCTGTTCAGCCATATGCGTAATCAAATCTGGGCATAGCCCGTTAGATTAAGAGTTCGACTTTAGGAGTAATGGTGAGCCCTGAAGGATTCGAACCTTCGACCTACTGATTAAAAGTCAGTTGCTCTACCGACTGAGCTAAGGGCCCACAATTGGGAAGTTGGCGCATTTTTGCGCCAGCGAGGCCGGAACATAGGGGCATCGCAGGAGAGGGTCAACACCTTGTTGGTAAAGAATCATGATCCTTTTGCTCATTCCCCAAAATCTAGAAACCTAAAATCAATTAAAAACCGTTTACGTCTCCCTTGCGCGGAGAGTTTTCATAGCAATTACTAGCTATTTTTACACGTTTAGCGCATTTTGCGTTCAAAAGGGCGCCCATAAGAATAAAAAAAAGCACATAATAACAAAAGCTTAGCGCCAACCACCTGGCTTCAATAGGTCAAGATCATCACTGGCTAAAATTTGCCTTCCTATAGCGTCAAAAAAACGCACTGCATAATTGATGGTAATGATTTTTGCCAAGTGGGTCTCTCGAGCTTTGCACTGTATCCACAAGCATGGCATTGCGACCCAATAAGACATGGTGGGATCGAGACGATGCCAATTATATATAAAAGCCGCCTGTTTCACTATCTGTGTAATCATGTCGCATAAATCACCATGATGGCAAAAACCGGCAGTTCAAACACGCCATTCAGAAACAATAATCATTCTACAGATTAATTTTATCTAGAGTACTCCAGTATCTAGTGGAATTAACGAGGTGCTTTCTGATGTTTTTTTGCCGCCCTTCAGGAGGCTTAACTGGTGGCCACTTGATCTGGGAATACTTTTGTGTGGCATCCTTTCATTTCTGCGTTTCACGCTCACCGATAGGCAATAAAAATGACAGAACAGCCGTTGGTAATGAGATTAGACAAAAAAGGCCACATATCATCATTATAATAAAATGGGATTTATCGATACCTTTGAAAACTGTAAAATCTGGGAACTCAATAAAATCCTTTCCCCAATTCGAAAAAGTCACAATCAAAAGGACCAATGCTGCGATAATACAGAGCACGCCATAAGAATAAGTATAAGCTTTTGTGACAAGTTCGCGCTTCTGGATCTCAAGTTTACCCACACCAAATGGGCTGCCCAACACTAATGAGGCTTTTGTTAATGATAGCCCCCAGGCACTCCCTAAAATAATGATGAATAAAGTCACCATGACGTCCCCAGACGGTAGAGCGTTCACGCCGAGGCTCAATAGGAGAAATACAGATAATAGAATAAATAATGCACATCCAAAAATCACTGATAAGATTCTTGCAAACGTCACATTCGATTTAACCATATTACAACCCCTCATTTGGAATAGAGCACAATATAAACTTCAACAACAATATTGAAAACCAAAAATTATCAAGACCTAAATCACTGTCTCCCCAGTCATTCCTTTAAACTCTTCTACAAAATCCTCAAACAGTCCTGCCGCGATTGCAGCGCGCATTTTTCCCATCAGCTGTTGATAAAAATGGAGGTTATGCCAGCTCAAAAGCATAGGCCCCAAATATTCGCCGGCGCGGAAGAGATGATTGAGGTAACCCTTTGAATATTCTCGACTGGCTGGGCAATCGCTCTCAAAATCCAGCGACTCTTTATCATCAATAAATTTTGCATTTTTAATGTTTATCGGGCCCCGCCATGTCCAGGCTTGTCCGTGACGGCCAGACCGCGTAGGAGCTACACAATCGAACATATCAATGCCGCGCGCTACAGCGCCAACAATATCCGCAGGCTTGCCAACACCCATTAAATAACGAGGACGATCCGCAAGCATATGTGGCGTCGTAAATTCCAATACTCGAAACATTTCCTCTCGCCCCTCGCCGACAGCTAATCCGCCTACGGAATATCCATCAAAACCAATTTCGAGTAACCCCTCCAGGCTGGCACGGCGCAGGTCTTCAAAATTTGCCCCCTGAACAATCCCAAACAAAGCTTGCCCCGGTTTAGATTGCTCTTCAAATGTTCGTTTTGACCGTAATGCCCAACGTCTTGATAACTCCATAGAGGTTTTTGCATCTTCATGCGCAATCGGAATAGCAGGGCATTCATCTAATTGCATCTGAATATCTGACCCAAGAAGACATTGAATTTCAATCGATCGTTCTGGTGTCAACATATGCCGCGAGCCATCAATATGAGACTGAAATGAAACCCCCTCCTCGGTGAGTTTTCGAAGTTGCGATAAGGACATCACCTGAAAACCACCACTATCGGTTAGGATAGGCCCATCCCATTTCATAAAGTCGTGCAAACCGCCAAAATAGGCAACGCGCTCAGCCGTAGGCCGCAACATCAGATGATATGTATTTCCCAAGACAATATCAGCCCCTGTGGCCCTGACATTGTCCATCATAACCGCTTTTACTGTACCAGCAGTTCCCACCGGCATAAATGCCGGGGTTTGGATATCACCGCGCGGCGTTGACACAATACCGGTTCGAGCAGGACCATCCGTTGCATTTAACGAAAAGGAAAATTCAGCATTCATCCCAATTTAGCTCCATTGTGAATGTTTTGATCAGGATTAATCAAAACCACCTCCCCCTTATCATCATAAAACCCTAAAATTAAAACCTCCGACATAAAGTCCGCAATCCGCCTTGGCGTAAAGTTCACAACAGCCGCTATTTGCCGGCCAACCAGATTCGCTTCTTCATAATAAGCTGTTATTTGCGCTGAAGATTTTTTCACACCTATATCAGATCCGAAATCAACCCACACTTTCCACGAAGGATTGCGCGCCTTGGGAAAAGGCTCAACTCGCACCACCGTGCCCGCTCTGATATCAATTTTCATGAAGTCATCAAACGTGACGTTTGGCTTTTTTGATTCTGACATCAACATTTCTCTTGCTCTAAAAGACTTGCATCCCCATATGAATAAAATCGATAGTTATTTTTAATCGCTTGGGCATAAGCGTTTTTCATAACTTCGACACCAGCAAACGCGCTCACTAACATAAATAAGGTTGAACGTGGAAGATGGAAATTCGTCAGTAAACGGTCTACAATCTTGAACTTATAACCTGGCGTGATAAAAATATCCGTCTCTCCCAAAAATGGGCGCACGACACCGCCATCATCAGCCGCGCTCTCCAACAACCTGAGAGCCGTCGTGCCAACAGCAAGAATACGCCCCCCTCTCATTCGAACCTGGTTAATTTGATCTGCACACGCGCGAGTTATCTCACCCCATTCCGCATGCATTTGATGATCATCTGTATCATCGACGCTGATTGGCAAAAAAGTCCCGGCGCCAACATGGAGGGTGACCGCCCCTATCTCAATATTTTTAGCCTTCAATGCGTCGAGTAATTCTGATGTAAAGTGCAAGCCTGCAGTCGGCGCCGCAACTGACCCTTCGCAACGCGCATAATGGGTTTGATAATCATCTCTATCTTGTTCGGTTAAAGCCCGTTTGCGCGCAATGTAAGGGGGTAGCGGCGGCACTCCTGATAGTTTTAAATGCTGGATAAAATCTTGACTTGATAGCGCAAAGGATAGAATGGCTTCTGCCCCCATTCGCTCTATAACCTGAGCGACAAAACAATCACTAAACTGAATAATATCCCCCACAGACAAACGCTTTGCCGGACGGACAAAACTACGCCAAATTCGCGGGAATTTTGCATCATGACTAATATCTTTATGAAGCGTCACATCCATTTGCACATCACGTCCGCGCGTATCTCTCGCCTTACGAACGCCACTCAATTGGGCTGGCAAAACTTTTGTATCATTAACAATGATCAAATCGCCAGGTGCGCATAGATCTGGCAAATCTCGAACCAAATTATCTGACAACTTTTCATTATTCACATGTAAAAGCTTCGCAAGGTCTCTTGGGCGAACAGGCTCGAGGGCAATACAGGTATCGGGTAAATCAAAATCGAACTCATCAACACGCATAAATGCCTCTGTTTAATGTCGATTGCAGCAAATTTGAATTCTCAAAAAACAGCAATTGAAGATACCTTATAATTGTACCGGTAAACCCCAAGAATACCCGCAGATTAGCTCTTACTGGTTTTACGTTTGTTATACAGGGCGATTAACACTCGATGACATTCACCGCAAGGCCGCCCTCACTGGTCTCTTTATATTTTCGAGACATATCAAGTCCAGTTTGGCGCATCGTTTCAATAACCTGATCAAGAGAGACAATGTGGCTTTCTGAGGCGCGCATAGCCAGCCGAGCCGCATTCACGGCCTTCACAGCGCCTATGGCATTGCGTTCGATGCAAGGAATTTGAACCAAGCCCCCAACCGGATCACAGGTTAATCCGAGGTTATGCTCCATACCAATTTCAGCGGCATGCTCAACTTGACCGGGCGTTGCCCCCCATACAGCCGCAAGTCCTCCCGCGGCCATGGAGCACGCGACACCCACCTCCCCCTGACAGCCCATTTCCGCACCAGAGATAGATGCACGTTGCTTATAAAGCATCCCAATGCCAGCAGCAGTGGCCAAAAATGTTCTGATATGTTTGGCCACTGCTTTTTCATCTTGATAACAATAATGCCGAATAACCGCCGGGATGATACCCGCGGCGCCATTTGTCGGCGCTGTAACAACCTGACCACCAGCAGCATTTTCCTCATTTACTGCCATGGCGTAAACATTGAGCCAATCAAACAATTGCTCGCGCTCATTAGCGAGGGGTGCCATCCGAAGTTTTTGAAATAAACCTGGCGCGCGGCGCTTCACTTCCAAGCCACCAGGCAAAATGCCGTCACTGGATAGGCCGCGATCAACGCAATGACTCATCACCGTCCATATCGCGTCTATCATCGCATTGGTCTCTTCTCGCATTCGCCTTGCATCTTCATTTTTCAAGATAACCTCCGCTATTGAGAGATTTTCAGCTTGTGAAATATGCAAAAGGTCTTTTGCGGACGCAAAATTATGGGGACCAATAACTGGGCGAGCAATTAGATCATCCTCAGGTTTTTGCGTTAGCTGTTTTTTACTCGCAATAAACCCTCCGCCTACAGAGTAATAATATCGATCAAGTAGCAATTCATCAGCAGTACCAAATAATCGCAATCGCATCTCATTAGGATGGGTTTCAGGGATAACATCACCGCGCAACTGCAGGTCTTTTTTGGGATCAAAATCAATCTGGTTCGCCTCATGACCTTGAAATATTTTTAACAATAATTTCTGTTCATCTAAGAGAGTTTGGTAATCGCGAGATGCTGCCTCAAAATCCAATGTGGCTGGATCATACCCCATCAAACCCAGTATTACGGCGCGATCACTGCCATGGCCGATACCCGTGAGCGCCAAAGATCCATGGAGATCGATTTGCACACGCGTCGCTTTTGAAAAAACCTTTTCTTGTTGCGCTGCCTCTAAAAACCTTAAGGCAATCCGCATCGGTCCAACTGTATGGGAGCTTGAAGGACCAATCCCAACTTTGAAAATATCGAAGATGCTGAGCATGCTCACCTCAAGAATAATACGAAACCCACGAAGAATACGACGCGGGATTAACGCTGGATTTGGCTTAAAGCCTCTCTCCATCAAATGGAATTAAGGAGGCGCTTTAAGCTATTTTTTGTCGCATTTTCGGGCGATTAACCGGTATCTACTTGATCTACAAATGCTTTAAAAACCTAAAGCTGATTGTATTGTGCCAAACTCTGGCGCAAGTGATCTTAGCAGAATTTATCACTTGTAGAGCAAATTGCCCTTATTGAACATCGCTATTATGAAGCATGTACATTCACGCGTGAATTTTCCTATTATCCACACTCACAACAGGATCAGTAATAAAAAAAGCGAGCCTTGGGTTACCCAAAACTCGCTTTATAACTGCATTATACCAGCGCGACAGCGCTTAAGGTCTTAGTGTTTCGAAAAACAACAAGTCACCGCGCTGCACCCGTATTTGCACAGGGCCTGAATTTTCAGCATTTAAATTGGTGAGTTTTGAAATCGCGCTTTGTGCTCTCGTCACTTTTTCCCAGCCAATTTCCAAAATGACATCACCAGGTTGTAAGATTGCGGCAGCCTCACTGTTGGGATCAACCTCCGTAATAATCGCACCCTTAGTATCTGCTGGTAGGCCAAAGCTTTGCAACAAACTCGCATCAGGTTCACGCAAGGTGAGGCCAGAGGATTTAAAACCATTGGGTAGCCCCCCTGTAACGTCAGACAACAAACTCGTTTCGCGGCGCTGCAAAGTCACATTCAGCGTTAGCTTTCTCTTGTCGCGAATTAAGGCCACGGGGACCGTCGACCCGACAGGAGAAGCAGCAACAGCGCGACTAAGTTCACGACTATTATTGACCGAACGACGATTAAAAGTAGTGATAATATCTTTTGGCCTTATCCCGGCTTGATCTGCCGGACTTTGCGGCGTCACACGAGAAACAAGCGCACCTTTAGGACGGTCAAATCCAACTTCACGAGCCTGCTCTATCGTTAATTCATTCACCCCGACACCAAGCCAACCACGACGCGTCTCACCATATTCCAAAAGCTGACCCGTGACATGTTTTGCAAGATCAGAGGGGATAGAAAATCCAACCCCTACAGAACCACCCGTTTGGGAAAAGATCGCCGTATTCACACCAATCACATCCCCTTTCAGGTCAAATAATGGGCCTCCTGAATTGCCACGATTAATTGCAGCGTCCGTTTGAATATAATTATCATAAAGGCCAGAATCGATATTTCTGTTGATCGCTGAAATGATGCCGGCGCTAACAGAACCACCAAGACCAAACGGATTGCCGATCGCGACAACCCACTCACCAACGCGGGCTTTATCAGAAACACCCCATTTCACCGATGGAAACCTTATATCTGTACCGATAATTTCAAGGACGGCCAAATCTGTTTCTTGATCCGCGCCGCGCACCTTGGCTTCATATTCACGGCCATCGTGCAAAATCACTTTAATCGTCGTTGCATTACGGATTACGTGATTATTGGTAATGACAATACCAGCAGGGTCGATAATAAAACCAGATCCTAATGAACTCGCTTGGCGTTGCCCAAATTTCTTTTGTAACGGCGCCAATTCTCCGCCAAGGTTCCCAACCCCTTGCACATCTTGCCGGGTCGAAATATTCACCACAGCCGGGCTTAATCGATTAGCAAGATCAGCAAACCCATCGGGCGTAGAGTGCGCAAACGCATTATTAGCATCACTCAATGGAGTAAGCACTAGCAAGGCTGCCGTCAAAAAAGCAAAGCCACGTAGTAATTTCGTACGCTCGCAATTATCGGAAACCAAAGACGCAAAAACCTTCATAACGGCCTCATATTTTACAATAGACAATAAAACACAGATTGATGTGTTTTCCAAAGACGATCAAAGGATAGCGCACACAGACCCGATGGCCAAGGCTTGTTATCCCATGTTCACAAACGATTGAGTTCTATCGTCCAGTCTGGGGCAAAATATTAAATTTAGGGTTGAGCGAACCCTTTTTATTGAATTTGTAATCAGCCCACCACCATCGCGTCATCAATCATTTTGTTAAGCCTACAGACACATAATTTTAATTTCGCTTACCATTCAAGTCATTGAAATATTTAAAAAACTCACTGTCTGGAGAGAGAAGAATCGTTGACTCGCCACTTAATAAGGCCTCTTCATAGGCTTGCAGCGACCGATAAAAAGCAAAGAACTCTGGGTCTTTATTATAGGCTGCGGCAAAAACCGCATTTCTTTCTGCATCAGCGCTACCGCGAATTTTTTGCGACTCTTCTTCTGCTGCAGCCCGGATTTCTGTCGCTTCCCTGTCGGCTTGAGCTTGAATTTGCTGAGCAGCTTCATTTCCCTGCGCCCTGTATTGCTGGGCTTCCTGGCTTCGATCCGTAATCATACGCTCAAAAACCGCCTTACTATTCTGTTCTGGCAGTTCAGTTTGACGAATTTTCACATCAATGATTTCAATACCAAATTCTTTGGCGCCATTTCTGAGCTGATCACGGATATTAATCATCAAGGCGGCACGTTCACCAGAGACAATATCGTCAATGCCAACGCGGCCAAGAACCTGACGCAAATTTTGGTTCATTAATGATTTCAATCTCGTTTCACCGCCAAGTTCTGTTCTAACAGATTTATAGAACAAGAGAGGATCAACTATTTTATATCGGGCAAACGCATCCACTTTTAAGCGCTCTTGATCACTGGCAATAATTTCAATCTCCTCTTGATCAAGCTCGCGATTACGTTTGTCGATATATTCAACCCCTTCCAGAAACGGAATTTTCATCTTCAGGCCAGAGGCGGTGTATTCACCCGTTGGATCACCCAATCGCAGTACAATGGCGGTACGCGTTTCCGGAACAATGAAAAAGGCATTTGAAGCCACGATAACCGCAGCAAAAATCAGGATAAGGAGTATTGGGGCTGTTACGTTCTTCATTTTACGCCTCCTTTTGAAAGTTCGTTCAAGGGTAAATAGGGGACAACACCGCTACCAGCCCCTTCTTCAATGATGATTTTGTCCATCTTCGCTAAAACTCGCTCAGTTGTCTCCAGATACATTCTTTGACGCGTCACTTGCGGTGCTTTGGCGTATTCTTCATAAATTTTATCAAACCGTTCCGCTTGACCACGCGCCTCAGCAGTTACTTGCGCTTGATAGCCGCGAGCATCTTCAAGAATACGCTGGGCCTGACCACGCGCTTGCGGAACAACACGATTTTGGTAAGCCCGCGCGGTGTTGATATATTGAACGCGGTCCTGCTTGGCCGCCTCAACATCCAAAAACGCTTCATTCACATCCGCTGTTGGCGGCTCAGCGCTTTCAAGGTTGACTTCCGTAATTTCGACACCCGCTTTTTGAAGATCAAGGGCAGATTGCATCAAGGCAATTGTCTGCAACTGTATATCGGCACGGCCAGTGGCTTGAACAAAATCAAGATTATTACTCCCCACCGCCTCACGAATGGCCGCCTCAGCAATTGTCACAACCAAATTTGTCGGATCATCAATATTAAATAAAAATTGCGCAACACCGGGCAGCTCACCATCCACAACCTGCACACCAGGTTTAATGCGCCATTGAACAGTCATCTCAACATCGACAATATTTTTATCTTTCGTCAACATAAAACCGGTTTCAGCAGCGCTACGTTTTTGCGGAACATGATCACTGCGCACATCAGTAACATTTTCAATCTGTGCTTTTTGCACTGGAAATGGAATGTGCCAGTTCAGACCCGAGCCCGTAATTTTTTCATATTTCCCAAATGTTGTCACAACCGCTAGCTGGTTCGGATTTACGATATAAACGCCGCTAAAGCCCCACAGCAACAATCCAATTATGAAAAACACACCTAGCGCTTTACCGTTGAGATCAAAGCCTGAACCGCTACCACGGCCACCTCGGCCACCGGGAAATGCTTTTTTCAGGCGCTCACGAGACGCTTCCAACAATTCCTCTAAATCAGGAGCCTCACCATCGCGCGACGGGCGTCGCGGCCCGCGCCCTCCCCCATTGTTGCCATTACCGCCGCCATTTCTGGGGGGCTGGCCCCATGGGCCTCCGCTATTATTTTTATCGCTGCCGTTTCCTGAGTTATCGTGCCAGGGCATGTGATCTCGCTTTTTGTCCGAATGGTTGCCAAAAATGCACCCCTTGCCAGCAGGGTACACTCAAATTCTTTTACCCAGTCTCTTAGCTGATTCCATAGCCGATATGTATTTTTATCGGTTATATCCTTCATCTTGCCGTTAAGACTGGTTTTCACAGTTTGACGCTATATATGTGATCGAAAGGTAAAGGTACAATGGAATCATCCCAATAAAATTGGGTAATCAATCGATAAAATTACACTCTTACGCATTCCTGAGCATCAAAATTGAAAATCAGGGATAGCAGTAAAAAGAATGATGGAAAAGTCATGAATAAAAGCGCGCTGATGATGGGTATCAGAGACCGTCTGGCAACAATTCCCCTCTCCCAACAAAAGGGTAATCTTATTGCCACAGGGCGAATTACGGATTTGCGCCTTAGCGACACAGGGAAAGCCATAATTTTACTGGACACCGGTCATGATCAGCCGCATGAAATTCAAACCCTGATCGAACAAATAAAAATCAGTCTATCTGCGATTAGCGAGCTGACCGAAGTGCAAGTGATCGCAACCCGTCATGCACCAGCCTCGTCCCATCCCGCCCCCAACTCTGCGCCCCCTAAACCCAAAAACGCAACAATTGGCGGCCATGATAATCCTCTGGGGCTCAATGACTTTATGAAGCCAAAAGCAGGCTCAGCGCAAAGCGTGAAAGAGCAACGAATTGCCCAAAATGAGGCAGCGCTCAGGGGAGTCAAAAAAGTCATTGCGATTGCTTCTGGTAAAGGAGGTGTTGGGAAATCCACGCTGGCCGTAAATCTCGCCTTTGCACTCGCCCAAAAAGGGTTAAAAGTTGGCATTTTAGACGCAGACATCACCGGACCATCCTTGCCAACTCTGTTTAAGCTCACCGGACAACCCAATCTGATTGAGGGAAAAATCCAACCTCCCATACGTGCCGGTATTAAACTGATGTCAATTGGCTTATTGATCGATCCTGATAAAGCCGTTGCCTGGCGCGGCCCCATGGTGATGGGGGCGATCCGTCAATTAATGCATGATGTGAATTGGGGGGAACTCGATATTTTATTAATTGACACACCACCAGGCACTGGTGATGCCCATCTTTCTCTGATTCAATCTGGAAAATTAAGCGCTGCAGTTATCGTAACAACGCCGCAAGATCTGGCCCTCGCGGATGTCAGGCGCGGCCTTGCACTGTTTGAACAAACCCAAACACCCGTGATCGGACTGATAGAAAATATGGCGTGGCTGGACATGCCTGATGGCACACGAAATTACCTCTTTGGTCGGGAGGGCGGCAAGAAAATGGCCGAAGCCCTGAACGTCAATTTTCTAGGCGCAGTCCCGATCGAACCCGCGATTGGCCAAGCCAATGATCAGGGAACCCCTTTTCTATCCCTCGAAACAGACAGTGCCGCAAAAACAGCCCTTAAGACAATAGCAGAAAAAATTGTCTGATTACCTCAAGAGCGCAACAGAAACAGTTACCCTACCAGTATGCAAACAATTCGTTTGGAAACGCTTTAGGCTTTAACGCGTTTCCTTGATACGAACCGCAAACACTTCGTTTGGAAACGCTTTGAAAAAAAACTCACAAGTGCTAATTTTCAAACCCTCTTACCGGCCTTCTAATTTTGTGAAATCAACGATCTTATTAGCGGCATCGCGAAAACGTACGAGCAGAGCGAGACGGTTAGCGCGTAAATTTTGATCATCAGCATTTACTGTAACCGTTTCAAAAAAACCATCAAGGGGGGCGCGTAACTTCGCGAGAGCAGTCATTGCCCGCTGAAAATCTTCTTCCACGAGCGCGCTTAATGCCTCAGTTTCCGAATTTTCTAGGGTCGCAAAAAGAGTTTTTTCTGCATCATGTTCAAACAAGTCAACGCTTACATTATCACCAGAAGGCAATTCACCGTTCTTCCGTTCAGCCTTCAAAATATTGGCGGCCCGCTTAAACGCTGCGACCAAATTTTCCCCGTCGTCGGTTTTAACACAGTCTTCCAAAGCTTTTAACTGACGAACGATTAAGACAACATCATCTTGCAACTGACCCTCATGGGTTTTCAAAACAGCCTCGACGTGATCATGGCGGTGACCATGATCACGCAAATAAACCTTCAACCGATCATGAAAAAATTCCAGTATATCCGAAGGCGCGCTCGGCAATGGGTAGCGAATTTCCCGAGTTAAAATAATTCGGATAACCCCAAGAGCTGCCCGGCGCAGCGCAAAAGGATCACTCGACCCCGTTGGCTTCTTATCAATACTCCAAAACCCCGTCAGCGTATCAATCTTATCAGCAAGCGCAACACTCAATGCAATCGGCTCGGAAGGAACATCATCATCTTGACCTTGAGGTTTATAATGATCACGAATTGCGTCTGCGATCTCGCCTTCCTCATTTTGTTCAAGTGCATAATAACGCCCCATAACCCCCTGTAGTTCAGGAAACTCACCAACCATGCCCGTGACCAAATCAGCCTTAGCAAGCATCGCAGCCTTTGACGCCGTTTGCGCATTCGCCCCCACGTAAGGCGCAATTTCTGCCGCTAATTGTGCAACCCGCTGAGCCTTGTCCCCGACACTACCCAGCCCTTCAAAAAATGTAACCTGATCGAGCTCTGCACCCCGCTCGGACAAAGAGACTTTGAGATCTTGATGATAAAGATACCAGCCATCGGAAAGACGAGCGGTCAACACTCGTTCATATCCCTCTCGCATGGCTGCACCGCCATCTGCTGCAATCATATTGGCGACAACAATAAATTTGTTTGCAAGACGGCCCGTCTTTGGATTGCGTACGGAAAAATATTTTTGATGACCACGCATCGATGCGGTGAGAACCTCATCCGGGAGTTTTAAAAATTTTTCATCATACGTCCCAATCATTACAATCGGCCATTCAGCAAGCCCTGCCACTTCACGCAACAAACCTCTATCCTCAACCCACTCAAGATCCTGAGCTTGGCAAAGTGTTCTGGCTTCTGCTGCAATCAACTCTTCTCGCTCCGCGCTATCAAGAATAACATTCGCGCGTCGTAAAGAGGCTTCATAATCTTCAAAATTACGCACGCGGATTTCTTCCGGTGCGATAAAGCGGTGGCCAAAAGTTTTATCGCTTGAGGAGATTCCATCAATTTCAAAATCAACAATCTCACCATCAAAAGCACACAGAATAGAAATTAACGGGCGCACCCATTTCAAGGCCCCGTCCTCACGACTTGCAGCCCCCCAACGCATGGATTTTTGCCAAGGAAAATTGCGGACAATTTCAGGAATCATTTTAGAAATCACTTCAGTCGTATTAAGTCCCTTGCGATCAATCACAGCAACATAAAACTCGCCTTTTTTGTCGCTACGCTTCTCACATTGATCAAGATTTGAAAGCCCCGCTGAACGCAAAAACCCCTCAATGGCTTTATCTGGCGCACCGACCCGCGGGCCTTTTTTTTCTTCTTTTTGATCCTCTTGGCGCACCGGCAATCCAGTCACAATGACAGCCAATCGGCGCGGTGTTGAAAATGCCTTAACACCTTCCGGCAAAAAACCTGAATCGAGCAAGTGCTGATTAACCAGCTTTTCCAGGTCTTGTGCAGCACGCATCTGCATCCGTGCGGGGATTTCTTCGGAGAAAAGTTCGAGCAATAATTCTGACATAGGCGATGAGCTTCTTATCGGTTACGAGCCCATCGCTTTTAGTAAGCCTCATCAAACCATGCAAGCGTCCGTCGACACTAATCTGATGATTTGCCTAGAATAGAAAAGCCGCCAGAGCCCTATAATGCTTTTTGGTCAAGCAAATTGAGATTGGCATCTTCAACAGCCTTTCGAAAGGCTGCAAATTCTCCACCAAGCAAGCTATTTAGTTCGTTAACAGCCTGATCAAGTGCATTACGGGCATGATCGATTGATTTCAGTCCCGCGGCTGTGGGGACATCATAAGTTGACCCCAAATGAAATTGCGCTGCCCCAATGCGGCTAAAAACTTTGTCATTGTCAAATACAATGCCTTTGGTTTCAGGGGCTACGCGAAACTTTGCCTCCACCTCATTTAGCGCTTTGATCACGTCACCAGCCTGTTTTTCCAGCTTACTCAAAGGGTGTTCCTGATCATCTGGCATGATATTGCGCACCTGTTTCAGGCTGACAATCATTTCCGTCACCGTATCAACATCGCGGCGGGCTTCGATGATGGTGCGCACAGCATCACCGGCTTTTTCTTCAAGAGCAATAGCTGTTTTCAAGGCATCATATGCCGCTTTTTGCTCATCATCGTTGCCTTCACGCCTTGGATCCGAAAGCACTGTAAAGGCGACCTCACGGGTCTCCCCTTCAAAAATTAATTGCGCGGTATAATTACCCGGTAGCGCTTCCTGTCCCGGCGGTAATGTACCATCTTCATTGGGTTCGCCAGGCGGCACAGGGGCCAAGCCATCCTCTCTGAGATTCCAAACGACGCGGTTTATCCCTTGATAGACATCATGCTTAAACGTCCGAATGGTTTCGCCAGCCTGATCCAAGATCTTGATCGTGAGTTCAGAGCCCTTTTTCGCTCCCTCATCCTCAGCATTATCTTCCGCCGGTTCACTTTTTGAGGCTTGCCTGCGTTCTGCAATTAATCGATCACGTTCCGTTTTCTCGTCAGGATGGGGTAAATCTGACCCGGTAGCCACAAAAGTCACCATCGCGCCATAAGGCTCGTTATCCGCGCGAAATTCGCCATTACCCGGAAACCGAGTCGAAGCCGATTGACGCGCCCGATATTGTTGACCGTTTGTCACACCCAAAATCGCAAAACGTTGCTCTAAAGCGTTAGCATTAATCCCGCGCAAGGCCGAATAATCATCAATCACAAAGGCTGCACGTCCGTGGGTGGCTACAATTAAATCACTCTCACGCGTTTGTATCGCAATATCAGAGACGGCGATGGTCGGCAGACCAGCTGTCCATTTGCTCCAGCTGCGTCCGCCATCAAAGCTGACATGAAGTCCAAATTCGGTACCAAGGAACAATAAATTCGGATCAACCGGATCTTGTTTCACAGACAAAGCATAACCACTGATTTGGTTTGTCGATAATGAACGCCAGTTCTGGCCATAATTGCTCATACGGAACACATATGGCGCTTTGTTGCCGCGGCGATGATCATCAATCGTAATAAAGGCAGTACCCGCATCATGGGGGGAGGGGTCAATCATCGTTACCCAGCCTCCTTTTGCCGCCCCCGCGCGCCCTTCCAGACTGTGCCAATTCGCACCACCATCGCGCGTGACATGCACGCGGCCATCGTCAGTTCCCACCCAAATTGTCCCCTCTTCAATAGGACTGGGAGCAACCATCGTAATGGTGGTATAGTTTTCTGCTGCAGTTACATCCCGTGTCAGGCCGCCACTTTCTCTAAAAGTCTGCACCGCTGCATTATTTGTAGTGAGATCGCCGCTGATAACCTCCCAAGTCAGACCACGATCCGTTGATTTATGCAGATACTGACTACCCAAATAAATCGCTTCACTCTTGAACGGATCAATGGCAAAGCCGGCATTCCAGTTAAAACGCAATTCCGTTTCCAGATCAGGCGCTGCGGGTTGAATAAGGCGCACTTCGCCAGTTTCCAAATTCCAGCGGTAAAGCGTCCCGCCTTGGCTCATAGAATATCCACGAGACGAATTGGTCGGATCGGGCACCGTATCAAACCCATCGCCAAAGGAAACCTCCTGCCAATGAAAATTCCGTATACCACCATTTTCCCATACCTCAGAGGGACCACGCCATGATCCATTATCTTGAAGGCCACCATAAATATTATACGGCGTATCATTATCAACTGCGATGTGATAAAATTGTGCGAGCGGCAAATTGCGAACAAACCGCCAAGTTTTTCCCTGATCACGGGTAATGCCAATGCCACCATCATTTCCGTCAATCATATGACGCGGGTCACGGGGATTAATCCACCATGCATGCGTATCAATGTGCAAGGTATTGGCGGTGGCGCAGCAATCAATTGATTCAATAAAGTCAAAAGTTTTACCGCCATCAATAGAAAGTTTGACACGGCTACCAATGCGGTACACTCGGTTTTTATCAACTGGGTCCACGGCAATATCATTATAATAAAAAGGCCGATCGGCGATATCAAAATCTTGATTAACGAGCGCCCAGCTACGCCCGCCATCGTCAGAGCGCGCTAGCGCGCTTTTTTCCGCTTCCACCAACGCGTAGATCCGTTGTGGATCAGAAGGAGAAATCGCAAATGCAGACCGCCCAAGCTCGCCGTCCGGCAAACCATCTTCCTGCGTACGCTGTTCCCAGTTTAAACCGCCATCATGACTGATATAAATGCCTGAGCCCGCACCGCCGGATTTGAAAAAATAAGGCCAACGACGAAATTGCCACATCCCGGCAATAAGTTTATCAGGGTTTCCTGGGACCATACGGATATCTGTCGCCCCGGTTTTTTGATCAATATAAAGAATTTTTTGCCAGCTTTTTCCGCCGTCCGTAGTTTTATAAATGCCTCGCTCCGCATTTTCACCCCACAACGACCCAAGAGCAGCAATATAAGCAATATCTGGGTTAGTCGGATGAAGCGCAATGCGGTGTATACGTTCTGTTTTTTCTAACCCCAGATAAGTAAAACTCTTTCCGCCATCAATAGATTTATAAACACCGCCGCCAACAGAGGTTGAGTTGCGAACATTGCCCTCCCCTGTGCCGACCCAGATGATATCTGGATTTTGCTGGTTAATTGCCACAGCGCCAATAGAGGCAACCGCTTGATCATCAAAAATCGGCATCCAATTCAGGCCACCATTATGTGACATCCACAAACCACCGGTAGAGGCGCCAACGACTATAATGTTTGTGTCAGAAGCCACCGA
>CAYZLR010000063.1:0-19871 GCA_964479275.1 uncultured Caulobacterales bacterium | reverse complement strand
CTGGAACTACTTCTCAGCCGCAGGATACGACTGAAAGTAAATTGAATCTGCTCTAACTGCGGCGTATATTTCTACAGACAATGATCATTTGCCTCTTGTGTGTTGCCTGAAATTCCTTCAAATATGATGGTCAATACGCCTCTTTAAGGGGCTGGTAACAGTGATGAAGATCAGGGACTGATGCTATGAGTGATAATGTTACAAAATCTAATTCCGATGATGAGATGAACCGCAATACCTATAAAGCGGTAATGGATTTTTCTGCAAAATTCGGTGTTCCGGCGGCAGTTGGATTGACGGTCATGTTTACCAGCCTTGTTATGGCGAATGGTTTTTTCATGTCATTGTTCGTCGGTTTTGCCTCATTCATGTTTACGATTATGATCGTGAAGATGTTTTTCTCACACTAGTATCGTTCGTGACAAACACGGTTTTTTTATTTGTAGAGTTTCGTGCATCGGGTTTATGCACATCTTGAACGTATAATTTAAGTTCACTGCGGTTTTCTACTAAGGTGTATTTTAGGCGCTCTCGACATTGTAAGTTGAGCTCGCAGTTTTGATATAATCATCACGTGAATCGTGATGATTATATGCTTTTGTAAAATCACAGAAAGATTAAATGCTTTCTTATGATAAGTGAGTCTTTTAAGGTTTGGGTTAAAGTTTCGGAGCTTCTATGAAAATTGCTGTTCTAAAAGAAAGTCGTGCTGATGAGACCCGCGTCGCGGTAACACCAGAGACCGTTCAAAAATATATTACTCTGGGTGCGGATGTTGTCATTGAAAGCGGCGCAGGTGAATTGGCGTCAATTTCTGATGATGGCTTTGTTGCCGCTGGTGCGAGAATTGTTCAAACAGCGCAAACAGCTTTAAAGGGTGCCGATTTTGTACTGAAGGTGCAAAGGCCAACCGGGACAGAAATTGGGCATATTGCCAATGGAGCAAGCTTAATTTCGATACTTTCTCCTCATGCAGACAGCGAAGCTCTTGAACAATATGCATTGGCTGGAATTGACAGTTATGCGATGGATTTAATGCCGCGCATCACCAGAGCGCAATCTATGGATGTGCTTTCTTCTCAATCTAATCTTGCCGGTTACAAGGCGGTTGTTGACGCGGCGGCGTATTATGGACAAGCCATGCCGATGATGATGACAGCAGCAGGCACGATTGCACCCGCAAAAGTTTTTGTCATGGGGGCTGGTGTCGCTGGTCTGCAAGCGATCGCCACCGCTCGCCGTCTTGGTGCTATAGTTTCAGCAACAGATGTGCGCTATGCGGCAAAAGAACAAGTAGAAAGCCTCGGCGCAACTTTTGTAACGGTCGATGAAGACGCTATGAAAGATGCGGAAACAGAGGGGGGCTATGCCAAGGAAATGTCGGATGATTTTAAAGTCCGTCAGGCTGAATATGTCACAACTCATATCGCCAAACAGGACATAGTCATCACCACCGCTCTCATTCCAGGTCGACCGGCGCCGCAATTGGTGAATGATGAAATGGTTGATGGGATGAAAGCCGGCTCAGTCATAGTTGATCTGGCTGTTGAGCAGGGCGGGAATGTTTCCGCTAGTGAAGCGGGGCAAGTCGTTGATAGAAACGGTGTGTTAATTCTAGGATTTAATAATGTGCCAGGACGCCTAGCAGCAGATGCTTCAAGCCTTTACGCGCGAAATCTCTATAATTTTATTGCCGCTTTTGTAGACAAGGAAAGTGGTGATATCGTTTTCGACGCTGAGGACGAGATTATTCAGGGTATTAATTTAACTCGCAATGGAAATATTGTGCATCCAAGTTTCTCAACAAAGCCTGAAGGGGAAGCTGAGGATGACTCAACGCAAACAAGAGCTAACTCTGAAGCGGATTTGCAAGAACAAGACACCACATCTGAAAATGATGATAACGAAGAATAAAATTTAGTTTTCAGTTTTGAAATATACCGGAATGTAACACGCTAGTGAGAATGCTGATGATAAAAGATACAAAGCTTACGAGAGAAGAGTTAGAAGAAGCGGCTCTTTTGGCAAAGGACGCAGCTACAACGGCAGAAAAGGCAGCGACGGGTGCTCAAGATAATGCAGCATTGGCTGCTGAGTCTGCAGAACAGGCCCGCTCGATTGCTGACACCTTAGCGAATGTTGCCGCAAATTTTGGCGGCCCGTCGGATTTTATTTATTTGCTTGCGATTTTTGCTCTGGCAATTTTTGTGGGATATTATGTGGTTTGGTCCGTCACTCCGGCACTTCATACACCGTTAATGTCTGTCACAAATGCAATTTCCTCGGTTGTAATTGTCGGAGCCCTGCTGGCTGTGGGTGCGGATCTAGCCGGGTCAACAGCCGGTGGACTTGCTAAGTTCCTTGGCTTTTTTGCCATTATTCTTGCCAGTGTGAATATTTTTGGTGGCTTTATGGTCACTCAGCGCATGCTTGCGATGTACAAGAAAAAAGAGAAGTAGGACAAACCCATGTTAGCAGATCTTACAGCAATTCTATACATCACCGCAGGCATCTTGTTCATCCTCTCGTTAAGGGGGTTGTCTTCACCAGAAACGGCTAGGCGAGGCAATCAATTCGGCATGTTGGGTATGGCGATCGCGATTGTAACAACTCTCTTCGCGCTTGAGGATAAGAGCTTCTTCACCTGGTTTATTATTTTTATCGGGATCGGTATTGGCGGTCTCGGCGGAGCCACAATAGCAAAACGCATTGCAATGACCGCTATGCCGCAATTGGTCGCCGGTTTTCACTCACTGGTTGGTTTATCGGCAGTGTTTATCGCCTGGACAGCATTTTTAGCCCCGCAATCTTTTAATATCGGTGAGCCTGGTCATATTCACATGCAATCGATCATTGAGATGTCATTGGGTGTTGCAATTGGAGCGATTACTTTTACTGGCTCAGTAATCGCCGGCCTAAAACTCAGTGGCAAGATGAGCGGCGCCCCGATCCTTTTACCGATGCGCCACGTGATCAATCTGGGTTTGGGGCTGGTTTCGGTTTTGTTAATTGGTTTGTTGGTGACTGGTGAACAATACTGGACGATCTTCTTGATCCTGACTTTGGTCGCGTTTGTGCTCGGATTTTTATTAATCATCCCCATTGGCGGCGGTGACATGCCTGTCGTTGTTTCAATGCTCAATTCTTATTCGGGCTGGGCAGCAGCGGGTATTGGTTTTACATTGCAGAATATGGCCTTGATTATAACGGGCGCGTTGGTTGGTTCATCAGGTGCAATTCTTTCCTACATCATGTGTAAAGGTATGAACCGGAATTTTATATCGGTCATACTGGGTGGATTTGGCGCTGATGATGCGAGTGCAGGCGGTGCTGGGGGCGGTGCAGATGACCGTCCGGTCAAGCAAGGATCTGCTGAGGATGCTGCCTTTGTCATGAAAAACGCAGGCAAAGTGATCATTGTACCTGGTTATGGGATGGCTGTGGCTCAGGCCCAACATGCTTTGCGGGAAATGACAGACACTTTAAAAGAAGCTGGCGTCGAAGTGAAGTATGCTATTCATCCAGTGGCAGGGCGTATGCCGGGCCACATGAATGTTTTGCTTGCAGAAGCTAATGTTCCCTATGATGAAGTTTTTGAACTAGAGGATATAAATTCAGAATTCAGGACCGCGGATGTTGCTTTCGTTATTGGTGCGAATGATGTGACGAATCCAGCTGCAAAAACGGATAAAAGCTCTGCAATTTATGGAATGCCGATTCTGGATGTTGAGAATGCCGGCACAGTGCTCTTTGTTAAGCGGTCGATGGCATCAGGTTATGCGGGCGTGCAAAATGAATTGTTCTTCCGTGATAATACGATGATGCTCTTTGGTGACGCGAAAAAAATGTGTGAAGAAGTCGTCAAAAGCATGGGCTAAAGGTGCTCTGACGAGCTCACCGCTTTCCAAGCTTTACTGTTTTGCTTCATGTGGGTTTTAGCCTTGGTGCCATTGTATTATATGGTCGCTCTTTAATACCAATTTTAGACAGAAGTGACCATAAATCATGAAACCGACCATTGAGACAGCAGGTGAGTTCAAAGGTTGGAAAAGTTGGGAGACGGAGCCCTTTGAGCATCAACTTGTCGGTCCATTCTATTTTAAGACTGATGAAAATGGAGCAGTTTGCGCTTTTCGTGCGCAAGCCAGGCATATGAATTCCGGGGGCGTTATGCATGGGGGCTGCTTGATGACATTTGCCGATTTTGCTCTTTTTGGCATTGCTCATCAATATCTTGAAGACGGTTACGGGGTTACTGCATCATTTAATTCAGAGTTCTTGGACGGCGCTTTGGTGGACGAATATATCGAAGCTAGAGGGGAGGTCTTGCGGGCCGGTCGCAGTTTGATTTTTGTCAGAGGGCTGGTCACTGCAAATGAGCGGGCTTGTCTAAATTTTTCCGGGACTATCAAACGTTTGAAGGGATTACCAAAATCTCTTGCGAGTGAAACTCAAAAATGAACAACCAAGCGGGCGCTTCTGGCTGCTGCCGGTATGACTAAGGTTTCTGTAATCGTAACCCCGCACACCAGGACTGTTGTTTGGCGACCATTATGATCTGCTGAGTGGTTTTCGGAGCCTTCTCCACAATTTACGAAGCTACCGGGATCTTTCTCAATTTCAAAAGCATAATTAGGGGGGGCTGTCACATAAAGCTTACTGATAACCCCGCCCGTTGCTGCTCCCGGTGCAATAGATCCAGCAGTATATCCATCATCAGATTGCGTTGTTATATTCTGGGACAATTCTGCTAAACCCTGTGCTGAGGCATCATAAATCCCGGCATAAAGCGCTAGATTTGATACAATTGCCAACATCAGGAGCCTGGAAAGCCTGAGAGTATGGTTAAAAAAGTGTTTACAAAAGAGAATCATAGCCTCGCATAGGCAAATTGCGGGCCGAAAAAGTATAATCAGCGCAGGTTTTGAGGAATCTCGTACGTGTTATTGGTTTTTGGTCCAAATTTGCGCATTATTGTCGGCTAGAACATATTGGGACTGTTATTTGTCAAACGAACCCTCTAAACCAGATGATTATTGGGGTTTCAGGCAGTTCGGTTTTGTTTGAAAACTAAACAAGAAGGGTTTGATGCAGATTCAAGAATGAATATTTTTGGTGATTATGAATTGCAGGATGGCACAATCATAGCCCGCGAGACTGGCGCGAAGATTCCATTGACCGTGCAATTGCTCAACGATGTTGTAAAAGTCACCTCGTTTGTGTTGTTCGTAAACGCCCTGAAGGCGACGCGTTTTATCCGAGGTCATGAGCCTCGGGCAAAAATTTCATTTTTTCCAAAACAGCCAAAGTCTTTTTATGCGATCTGGCCAGTGTGTCAGATGGCTGATGTGAAAATCGTTGAAAACCCCGAAGAGGCAGATTTGCATTTCTATTTTGAAGATTGTGATTTTCCGGATGCCCCTTGTGAGGTGCCTTCTCCAAAACCAGTCTTTAATGCGCAATGTAATGATATTCGAAAATCTGTCATTGCCCAAGTTTTTGAAGATGTATTTGGTTATAGTCTCTCAATCGATCCAGCTTTCTATAATGGTCCGGCTGTCGAAAAATCCAAAATGGATGGTGCCCCCAAACAATCAATTGTTGAGTGTCCATTAGAGCGGCCACATACGGATCGGGTTTATCAACGTCTTGTTGATAATACATTTGACGGCACAGATTTCATTGACATTCGCACGCCTATCGTTGGGGGAAAAATTCCTTTTGTTTATTTAAAGCGTCGCCCGAGTACTGGACGTTTTTCCAAAGATGATCGTCAAGTTGATATTATTGATGCAGATGCAGTACTTTCTTCTGATGAGCAGGAAAAGATTTTAAAATTTTCAAAAGCGATGGCCCTGGATTTTGGCGGCCTCGATGTATTGCGTAACCGTGAAGATGGGCGCATTTATATTGTAGATGTTAACAAGACTGATATGGGACCTCCCGCGGCTTTATCGGGAAAACAAAAATTATACGCGATACGAGGATTAGCCGATGCCTTCTCAATCATGGTGAATGAAGCTTTGACGAGAGAGATTTAATTGAATTTGAGATTCTTCAATTGTGCTTCTCCTCAGTCTATAGATTCATATTGGAATGCTCGAGAACTTACCTCGCTTGCAGAGTATGAAAAACCATAATTTTCGAGAGGGGTAGCAATTTTTTTATTGAGGCCAGTACGCTTTGACAGATCATCAAGAAAATTATACGTCACCTGAAATTCCATTTGTAAAAGATTTTCAGTTTGAATACGGGCGCGCAGATGATGTTGCGCCGGGCGTTTCCCGTATCATTTGTAAAAATCCAGGACCCTTTACTTATACTGGATCAGGAACATATCTCATCAGTGATCGTAGTAATGGTTCTCCTTGCGCGGTGATTGATCCCGGACCCAACGATGACCAGCATATTCAAAATATTATTGGAGCGGCTGGAGATAGGGGGATTAGTCATATCTTGATTACGCACACCCATAATGACCATTGCGGCGGGGCTAGATTATTACAGGAAAAAATTGGCGAGGTGCCGATTTACGGCTATGGGCCTCATCCTATATCTCATCCAGTTGATGACGCACCTGCCTTAGATGAAGGTGCGGACTATAATTTTAGGCCAGATATGATGATTAAGGATGGTGAAATTATTAAAGGTGAAGGCTGGGAGATTGAGGCGGTGTGGACGCCTGGGCATATTTCCAATCATCTCTGCTTTGGTTTAAATCAAGAAAAAATCCTGTTTACGGGTGATCATATAATGGGATGGGCAACCACAGTGATTATACCGCCCGATGGCGCCATGAATGATTACTTTGCAAGCCTCGATAAAATTTTAACCCGCGATGATATGTTATACTTTCCAACGCATGGTGCACCGATTAAAAACCCGCAACGCTTTGCACGGGCCGTGCGAGCGCATCGGCATATGCGTGATGGTCAGGTGTTGTATCAATTGAGCGAGGGGGTGGAAACAATTGCGCAAATGGTTTCAATTTTATATGCGCATGTCGATAAAAGATTGCACATGGCTGCTGGTTTGAACGTCTTGGCGCACCTCATCGGCCTTTGTGAAAAAGGGAAAGTTTATTGTGATGGCTCTCCCGGTTTGAAGGCCCGATATTATAAAGTGTCGTCTTGAATTCAATCACTGTTCGGGCGACTGTTATACTTAAAAATAACTTTGGGAATTTTTCAGTACCGGTGCTAACTTATTTGTCTATAAAATCAGGCTGATCTTCAACGTAGGGTTGGCTGGTGATGTGTAATAGCAGGAATGAAGCACTGATTAATAGGCATAACGCAAAGAGCTGAAAATTGTTTTCCCCCATCCAGTTACTTGCGGCACATGCCAGTGCAATAGCTGTGAAAGGTGCTAATCTGGGGTCCTCGTACTTGAACCGCAAAAAGAATATAGACGCTGTCGCAATAAATAACGTCATCGATGTGATGTCAAAAAAAGAATCCATTTTCGATCTCCATCATGAGAAGGGAAAAAGTGATAGCCGGTAGCGCTTAAGGGTAGAGTGTGATATTTAAGATTATCTTAGGGGGGATGGTTAACAAATATTATATTTTTGTTTTTTGTAAACACTTGCAATTTTCGCAAAAACTCATCCACAGTAAAACCGCTTTTACAATCGCTAATGTTTTCGAAAATTTATTGAAAACTAACCGTTAGAGCATTTTTTTGATTTGGAGAATTTTGCGTTCAACCGGTAGCCACTTGTACTGCAAACGCTTTAATTTTAGCCATTCTATGAGGGGCAGAGATTAATCAATACCTTGGTCTAACCCTCTGTCTGTTCCCATCCATTGATCCCAAAACCGAAAATATAATCCATAATTTGCATTATAATCTTTGTGGTGAATATTATGATGACTTGCGGAAATCATGATTTTTCCAAATCGACCATTAGTGAGGAATTTGGGGTAGATTTCCCAGCCTGCGTGATTAATGACACTGCAATAGGTCATATATATCAGGAGAAAAAAGACAGCCCCTGCGTGAATAGGGATGAAAAATGTGCACAAGGGTAGCAACCACGCCGATATGATTGCCTCCCAGGGGTGAAAGGAGAACGCGGCCCAAGGTGTTGGTTGACGTGACCGATGGTGAGAGAGGTGTGTTGCCTTAAATAGGCGAGGGTGGTGCATTGCCCGGTGAGTCCAGTAAAAATAAGTATCATGAATAAAAAGGTAAATCATAATACTGACGGGTATGTAAACGAATTCCCAAAAACCTGTTAGAGGCGCATTTGCATTTTCATAAATGAGTGTCCCGCCATTTTTAAAAGTCTCTAAAACGATAGCGCCCGGGATTGCGTAAATTACCGAAGAAAGCAGAGACATTCGTACTTCATGAAATACAATTTTGCGTTGTGGTTTACGTTCAGTCAGTCTCCGCGCATGAACCTTTTGAGCCGGTCGCCCCCATAGAAGAAAATAGAACAAGCCTGCAACGAGAAAGTAGCGCAGCCAAATAATGACTGTCAGATACCCGAAAGTTGTAACTACGTTCGTGAAATCAAGAGCGAGCATTATTACGGCCTATAAATGCGCTGCGATTTTTTCAGCTAATGCTAGCAATTCTTCTGCATTGGCTGGTGTTCCATTTGCATGCGGTTTTAACGTATCATCATTGTAGACTGGAATGAGATGAAAATGAAGGTGAAAGACTGTTTGTCCTGCAGCTTCGCCGTTAAATTGCGCAACACGAATGCCTTCAGGTGTAAGCGCTGATTTAATGGCAGTTCCTATTTTTTGTACACCGCTGATTAGGTGATTAAGGTGGTTTTGCTCAATATCAAACAAATTTATGGCTTTGGCTTGTTTGGAAATAACAAGGGTATGACCATGTGATTGGGGAAATAAATCCATGAAGGACAGAATGTTATCATCTTCATAGACTTGAGTGCAGGGAATTTCGCCCTTGATGATTTTTGCAAAAATATTGTTGTGATCATAATTTAGGTTCAGGCTCATGGCTAAGACTCCGAATTGATTTTTTTAAACGGGGTATAATCTTTTAGATGGTCAATTTCACGATTTGTCTCAAGCCGTTCTTGCTCTAGGTAATGAGCGATTGCATCGCGAAAGCCGGGGTCGGGAATGTAATGGGCTGAATAAGTTAAAACAGGTTCATACCCTCTTGCCAATTTATGGTGCCCTTGGGCTCCGGCTTCGACCCGAGAGAGATCATTGTTGATTGCATAATCAATGGCTTGATAATAACAGCATTCAAAGTGCAAAAATTTAGCTTGCTCTGTACACCCCCAATACCGACCATAGAGTGTGTCGCCCCCAATCATATGCAGAGCGCCCGCGATTGGGTCTTTCTCATCTTCGGGCGTTGCTATGGTCATGAGAAGATCATTACTCATCTGCTCCGCCAGCATTGAAAATGCCTCCCGCGTCAGATATGGCGTTCCCCATTTACGGGCTCCGGTGTCTTGGTAAAACCGCCAAAACGCATCCCAATGATGAGCTTTGATCTGATCTCCAGTAATGGATTGAATGTCTATTCCGTTTTGTATGGCTTTGCGTCGCTCTTGCCGGATGGTTTTACGTTTGCGAGAAGATAAGGCGTTCAAAAAATCGTCAAAACTTTGATAAGCCCGATTGTACCAATGAAACTGTTCTCCAAGACGGGGCAGAAAACCAATATCACTCAAAGCCGCTTGTTCTGTTTGAGTAGTAAAATTTACATGTGCAGTTGATAGTCCCAGTTGCTGGGTGAGTTGGGCAATCGCATTGCCAAAAATCGGTAGGATCGTCTGATCTGCGCACAACAGGCGTGGTCCTGAAACCGGCGTAAATGGACTAGCAATCACCAATTTAGGGTAATATTTTCCTCCCGCACGATGATAGGCATCTGCCCAATGGTGATCAAAAACATATTCCCCCTGACTATGCCCTTTCAGATAGGCGGGTGCCAGGGCCATGATTTCTCCGTTTTTCTCCAGGCTTAAATGTGTAGGCATCCATCCGGTTTCACTGGCAATGGAACCGCTATCTTCCAGGATTTTTAAAAACCTATGACTTACAAACGGATTGTAGGGGGCTGTGCTGGTTGCAAGTTGATCCCATCGTAATGGATCAATGTCATTAATCGAACGATGGGTAGTTAAGGTTAAATCTTGGCGATTGAGATCGTCGTTATTAAGGCCTGGAGGGGACGCCATGATCTAATTTTACCCAATTTCTATCATTGCATCGATTTCAACAGCAGCGCCCAAAGGCAGTGAAGGAACCCCAACGGCGGCTCTGGCGTGACGGCCTTTATCGCCAAACACTTCGATCATAAGGTCTGAGGCACCATTAATAACCTTGGGATGATCATAAAAATCTGCTGTGCAAGATACAAATCCACCAAGGCGGATAACCCGGTTCACATCGTCAAGGTTTTTGCCAATTTCTATACAAGCTTGCTTGCATTGCGCGAGAATATTTAAACCGCAAATACGAGCCGCCGCTGCACCAGCTTCCACTGACATGTCTTTTCCTAAATACCCCTTAATTAACCCGTCCGGACCTAGGGAAATTTGTCCTGAAATAACAATCAGATTTCCACTCACAACAAAAGGTGCGTAATTGGCAACAGGTGCAATGACATCGGGTAATTCAATATTGAGGTTTTTCAAATTTTCAGCAACTGACATGATGAGCTCACTTTTTGTCTTGGTTAAGTGGGGAGTAGTTTATGTCGGTTTAGAGCAAAACGTAACCAAGGATGCGTAAGAATAGCCTTGGTATTCCATGTTACGCAAAGGCCTGGAGATATAGCCAATTGCCCTAAAATTTATGAAGTCAAAATTCACCTACACTGGCTATAGGGCACAACTGCTTATTGGCAATCCTATTAATCGGCTTATTCATCGTAACGGATAATTTATCATAGATATATGAATAGAGCTTCGAATGAGTCGACTCTCTGGATGCGCTGCAATATTTTGAGTTAATTGCAGTTTTTTTATAGGCTTATTTTTTAGTGCATTGATTTTAAATGGTTATTTTTTTTGTGCGATGCACAAAAACTCTTGACCTTTGTGTGGAACTGTTTATGCTGCACTGCACACACTAAAGAGTTTTTCATTTGGATGGCGTATTTCTCCAATTTGAACAGAAACACAAGCCAAACCAATCAGGAGATAACGATGGCTGCTAGAAAAAAAACCGCGAAACCAGAAATCGAATTTGATGCGATGCCGGGAATCAATACCGAAAGCTTTAAAGAGGGTTTTGAAAAAATGAACAAAAGCTTTGAAACTTTTGCTGAGCTCAACAAAGAATCTGTTGAAACAGCTATTTCTGCTTCACAAAAAGTTGCCAGCAATGTTGAGCAGTTTTCTACCGAACAAGCTGCTTTTGCTAAAGCCAGTTTCGAAGATGGCGTAAAAGCGGTGCAGACTGTTGCAACAGCAAAAAGCCCGCAAGAAGCGTTGGACCTGAATGCTCAGTATTTCCGCACAACACTTGAAAATAATATGGCTCAAATGAATAAAATTGGCGAGACATTCGTTGCGACTAGCAAAGAAGCATTCGAACCTATGACTGACAGCTACAACAAATTCCTTGAGGCAGTACAGTCTTACCGTCCGTAAGACTTCTGTTTCAATACATATTAGTTGCGTACAAAACCCGGTGCATGGCGCCGGGTTTTTTCATTTTCGGGGAGGGGCATGGGGCGTTATAAATTTTCGCTGTGGCTCTAGATAAAGCTTAATGTAGCTGTGCATCAAATGGCGTCAGAGACGTGCTGTAAGGGATTGTTTGTTGCATTTGCCGACGCCCAACCGGTCGCCACTTGAGCAGGAAGTGCTTAAAGCCATGCTAATTTCATGTCGGCAAAGATCATCCCGCAGTTGAAATTAGAATTGGCACAACTCGCTTAAGGGGTGATTTGTTTAGAGACAGTTAACCAAAACATCAGTGTTTCAATAAGGTTCCAACCTGGTTTGGAAGGTGAAGAAAAAATACGATTAATGATGTAAGTTATTGTATTTTCATAGCATTTTCGAAATATTTTTGTGTTGGCCCGCGATTTGCAAAATCTTGTTCATATTTCATTAAGTATATAGGATTTTCGCTCATGTTTTTTTCAACTAAACCTTTAGCCACGATGATAGTCGGCTCTGCAGTATTATTATTCTCGTCAGTTTTTATGCCAACAGCCAATGCCGTTGTTGTCAGTTATACGGCAACCTCCGCCGATGTTGATTCTCAAGCCTCCAATAGTGGCGGCGGCCACTCTCTTTGGCTTCCATTTGCAAAACGTATTTCTGATACAGCTTTAAGTGATAGTTATCAGGCATCAGATTTTGACTTTAGCCAGCCTGGAATTCTCTCAGTTGACGATTATGGCAATGCAACTTTAACAGGGACGATCCAATCAGACGTTGATCCAAGATTTGCTTTTGATATCGTATTTAACTTTAGCCGCGTTGATGGGGCTGGTGTAAATGGGGCTAAACGAGAATTATTAAACGGGGTTTATGTTGAAAATGGCGGTGCCATTGATACATCAACATATGACTACTTCGCTCTTGATGGTGGGTCTATTAGCGGTGTTGATGAGTTTTATGGTTTGAATTTTGATGTCGGTCTGCGTAATTCAGATACTCCGTATCCTCTTCAGCTTGGCTTGGGAGCAAACGGTAAAAATTTCAACCTAGGAGCTTCCGTGTGGTATAGCCTTTATTTGAGTTCAGACTGTTCAAGTGATTTTTGCGAACAGCTTGAAGGAACACCTCTTTTTGGTGATATTAACGTCGATCTACAAGTTGCGCCTGTGCCTGTACCAGCAGCGTTCTGGTTATTTGGAACTGGCCTTGCTGGATTTGGTGCGATGCGTCGCAAGAAAAATAAAAGTGTTGTTTAATTCAGAACAATTCGCAAATAAGTGCTTAGAGTATAAAAGTCGATCTACGTGAAAACGAAAGTGGCTATGGGTAGGGTTAAAAGGATACAAATTCACGGCCAAGACCTTATCAAATCATAATATGAAAATCCTGGAGCCACGTTTTGATAATGTCAAAACGTGGTTTTTGTTTTTGCGATGAAACAGTCAAGCGAGTTATGCGCTAAAGCATAATGCGATCAACCGGTAGCCACTTGATCTGGAAACGTTTTAATAGGCAGACAAAATCGTTGAGTTTCTTTTTGTAAACTTACTGTGGAAAAGTTTTTGATATTGTACCCTCTTAAACAAAATACAATATATTAAACAGATATTCGAGTGATCTCGAAAACGTCTCTAGAATGCCTAGCAATTGGATAAGCTAGAGATTAGGTTGATTTTAAGGAAATGGATTTTCCATGGCGAATGAGGAAGATAATCAAGACGAAGGCGGATTAGGTGGCGGGCTAGGCGTTGGGGTTATTTCGAAAGCCGAGCCGAAAACTAAAAAACCTTCTATGTACAAGGTGTTATTGTTAAATGATGATTTTACACCTCAAGAGTTTGTAGTTTGGCTTTTGCAGGCTATTTTCAAGAAAAGCCCTGAAGAGGCTTATCGTATAATGCTGCATGTACACCAAAATGATATGGGGATTTGTGGCGTTTACACTTATGAGGTCGCCGAAACGAAAGTTGCGCAGGTAATGGACCTGGCCAGAAGAAATCAGCACCCACTACAGTGCACAATGGAAAAGGAATGACTATATTAACATTATCAGGGGATAATGGTCTGATATTTGATCAATTTGTTAAATTGGATTCGTTGTTGGTAATAGGAATAAAGTAAGATAGATGGCATCATTTAGTAGGAGTCTCGATGAAGCGCTGCACCGTGCGATTGAAATCGCTAATGAGTATCGTCATGAGGTGGCGACACTGGAACATCTATTACTAGCCTTAGCGGATGATCGCGATGCCGCGGCTGTGATGCGGGCGTGTAATGTTGATATCGATCTTTTGCGCCGCGAACTTTATGAGTTTATCGAAAACACTTTGTCCAATCTTCGCATGGATGAAGATGATGACGATCAAGCCAAGCCAACGGCAAGTTTTCAAAGAGTTATTCAACGAGCCGTGATCCATGTTCAATCTTCCGGAAGAGAGGAAGTAACGGGTGCCAATGTCTTGGTAGCGATGTTTGCTGAACGTGAGTCGAATGCTGCGCATTTCCTTCAAAATCAAGACATGACGCGTTTTGATGCTGTCAATTATATCTCTCATGGATTGGCGAAGAGACCTAAAGACAATGGATCTGGACAAGCACAGGGGCGCCCTAATCTCGGGGCTGATGATGGCGATGGTTCTAAGCCCGCTGAAGATGCTCTCTCGGCTTATTGCGTCGACCTTAATGACAAAGCACGCCGAGGCAAGATTGATCCTCTAATTGGCAGAGAGAATGAAGTTGAGCGCTCAATTCAGATATTGTGCCGTCGGCGCAAAAATAATCCTCTACTCGTCGGAGATCCCGGTGTTGGTAAAACGGCCATCGCAGAAGGGCTTGCCCTGAAGATTGTTGATGAAGAGGTGCCTGAAGTGCTCGCAAATTCCACAATCTATTCCCTTGACATGGGAACGCTGTTGGCGGGCACGCGTTATCGCGGCGACTTTGAAGAACGGATCAAATCCGTACTCAAGGCACTGGAAGATCATGAAGATGCTGTTTTGTTCATCGATGAAATTCATACGATTATTGGCGCTGGGGCAACGTCTGGTGGGGCTATGGATGCGTCTAATCTCTTAAAGCCTGCTCTACAGTCCGGTGCATTACGGTGTATGGGCTCGACAACGTACAAAGAATATCGTCAGCATTTTGAGAAAGATCGGGCATTGGCGCGGCGGTTCCAAAAAATTGATGTAGTAGAGCCGAGTGTACCTGATACGTTGAAAATTTTGACCGGATTAAAGGCACATTTTGAAGAACATCATGATGTCACCTATACTGACGCCGCATTAAAATCAGCTGTCGATCTTTCTGCTAAATATATGGCGGACCGTAAACTTCCAGATAAAGCCATTGATGTGATTGATGAGGCTGGTGCCCGCCAGCGTTTGTTTGCTCAAGATAAACGTAAATCAGTGATTGATGAGCAAGAAGTTGAAGAGGTCATTTCCAAGATGGCACGTGTCCCGTCTAAGTCGGTCTCAACTTCTGATACTGAACGCTTACGGTCTCTACCAGAAGATTTACGCCGTGTCGTATTTGGTCAAGATGGGGCAATCGAACAGTTGGCGGCAGCGATTAAACTTTCAAGAGCAGGATTACGCGAGCCCAATAAACCGATTGGGAGTTATCTTTTTGCCGGTCCCACCGGTGTGGGGAAAACAGAAGTGGCCAAACAGCTCAGTTTTGCATTGGGCGTAGAGCTTTTGCGTTTTGACATGTCTGAATATATGGAACGTCATACAGTTTCCCGCCTTATCGGCGCGCCGCCGGGCTATGTCGGTTTTGATCAAGGGGGGCTGCTAACGGATGCTATTGATCAAAATCCTCATGCAGTCTTATTACTTGATGAAATTGAAAAAGCGCATCCGGAGATATTCAATATCTTATTGCAAGTCATGGATAATGGGCAGCTTACGGATACAAACGGTCGCAAAGTAGACTTTCGAAATGTGATCGTGATTATGACAACCAATGCCGGCGCCTCGGATGCTTCTAAATTTGGTATTGGTTTTGGGGCAGGTAAGAAAACCGATGAGCGTGAAGGGGCAATTAAACGTCTGTTTACACCGGAATTTCGTAATCGCCTTGATGCAACAATCCAATTCGCGGGTCTGTCTCCAGCAATTATTGATCGAATTGTTGAGAAATTTATCCTGCAACTTGAATCGCAATTAGCGGATCGCAACATCTCTTTTGAACTTGATAAACCGGCAACCGATTGGTTGGCGGCGCGCGGTTTCGATGATGAAATGGGGGCGCGTCCACTTAGCCGGATTATTCAGGAACATGTCAAAAAGCCGATCGCTGATGAAATTCTCTTTGGCGCACTCAAGGGCGGCGGAATTGTTCGTGTCAGTGTCGACAAGAAAGAAAGTGAGAAATTAGCCTTTAGCTATGTGCCCGATGAATCTTCGGAGGGACGTGATCGCGACCATGGCGAAGACCCTGAAGGGGGTAATAATGTCCCAGCTTTGGTTGAATAGAATTTATTGACCGATTTCAAATTTCTTGACTGTAAAAATTTGGCTCTCATATTCTGCGCGGCCTTGATAGGTAATGCTTAGCAAGCCGGGTGGAAGATCATCTCGACCGAGAGGAATTTCAATTTTGCGATTATGGTTGTCAGTGTAGAGGGCAACATTATCCAAACGGGAAATGGTTTTCGGGTGCTCGCCGGGATTATTCTTTTTAGAATCATGAGTGATCAGGATTTCACCTGTCAACGAGTGCTTGATCAGATTTCCCTTTAAAGCTGTTTTTAAAATCAATTCACCGGATTGATTTCGGGTGAGCTCAGTACTTTCAAAGTGAACATCAGGCGTCGTTGTTAAAACGCCATTGTCTCGTAGTAAAATCGGTACTGAGATTGCAAAACTGGCATCCAGCCCTAGCCCGCTTTGCCCCTCTAAGTTGATGCGATGAATGTTTGTCCGTGCTGGGCCACTTTCAACGTAAAGATGCGATCTTTTTTCAAGACGGGGAAGGGGGCGCCCGGCTCTCAAGGTGACAGTAATTTTTCGGCGTTCTCCGGGTTCAAGGCTAAATGCCACCGGTGAAATGATGAGCCATGGCGCGGCACTGATGGCCTCACGTTCTGAAGGCGTGGGAGATTGATAGCCGGTTTCACCGGCTTTTAAATCGATTAACGATACGCGTGTGTCGAGTAATCTCTGTGTGGGATTGCTGACTATGAAGGTAAGCGTTGGGTTGTTTTTATGGATTACGCCGCGCAGCGGGCTCATGGTTATTTCAGCTTTGGCGATGGAGAGAGTTGAGAAACATATAAACACAGCAAAAAAACTGCTCAGGAGCTTGGTTGCGCCCCTGTGTATAAACATCTGGAAAATTTGAGAGAATGATTTGTCAGATGGAATTAGTAGTTTCACAGAATCAGACCATTTTATCATAAATTACTATAAGTTCATGTTAGTCCCTGTGAGTTCAATAAAAACTATTATTCACAAGAGTCGCTATTTGTATCTGCGTCAGCGCTATGATCTCATATTGGAATTACTGCCAATTATGAGACAGATTTGATGCAACTTATGGGGATATGCAAGAATCATGACTCCCAACATTTGTGACAGGGAGATCTATAAAAAGGGAAGATCTGCAAGCTAGTAGGATCATCGGGTGAAGATTATGGACACGCATTTAATCGTGCTGGGTAATGAAAAAGGGGGCTCTGGGAAATCAACGGCGGCAATGCACATTATCGTCGCGCTGTTAAAAAGTGGCTATAAGGTCGGGGCGCTTGATCTGGATTACAGACAGCAGAGTTTAACGCGGTATTTTACAAACCGACGTGCTTTTGCGGAACATTCCGGCATGAAGCTACAGTTTCCTGAGGTTTTGCGGGTGACGCCTAGTCAAGATGACAGCCGGGCAAAATCGATGGAGCAAGAGAAAACTGCATTCCAATCGGCTTTGCAATCTCTGGCCGATTGCCACTTTATTGTTATTGACTGTCCGGGTGCGAATACATTTCTCTCGCGACTTGCCCACGCTCATGCAGATACTATTCTAACACCGATGAATGATAGTTTTGTTGATTTTGATTTGCTCGCAAGAGTGGATCCGCAAACTCGAGAAGTTCTAGAGCCAAGTGTTTATTCCGAAATTGTGTGGGAGGCGAGAAAGCAGCGGGCGATTTCCGGACTACAAAAGGGGGTTGATTGGGTTGTCATGCGTAATCGTTTGTCAGCGACCAAAGCCAAAAACCAGAAAGAAATCGGGCAGCGCCTTGATGATTTGTCCGAGCGGATCGGGTTTCGTATTGCCAGAGGATTTGGGGAACGGGTGATTTTTAGAGAGCTTTTTCCAATCGGGCTGACTTTGTTAGATCTTGGTGAAGAAAACTCTCCAATTAAGTTAAAGACCATGTCTCACCTGACTGCGAGGTTGGAAATCAGATCTTTAATCATTATGTTAAAATTGCCTGCGTTTGATTTGGGAAAATCAAGTGGGAATAATGAGGTTGCCGCATAAAAAAACCGTGCTGAAAAATTTTTCCAACACGGTTTTTTAATTGATGGATACCGGGCGAGTGTTTAACTCGCGCGTTTAACTTCCAGATTATATTCTCGAATTTTACGATAGAGAGTGGAACGGCCCATGCCGAGGCGCCGTGCAATTTCTGACATGCGGCCATCATAGGTTTCAATAGCGAGACGGATTATGTCAGTTTCAATATCCACCAATGTCCGCAAATGACCTTCCCGATCATAAAGATGGACAGGATCATCTTCCGGGATTCCCGCGCTCCTAAAGGCCATGCCAGCGGTAATTTCAGTCTCTTCTTCTGAGGCATTGTCAAACAAAACAGGAGGACCGGATACAACACCTGCAGCTTCAAACTCCGCTGATAGCATTGGGAAGTCATTAGCTGTGAGGTATGCCCCTTCGGTCAAAACCACGCCTCGGAAAATTGTATTTTCCAATTGGCGTACATTACCGGGCCATGGCTGCGCTTTCAAAACTTCAAGCACTTCATGTTGTACACCGCGTACATCGCGGCGCTCTTCTGCATTATAGCGCTGGATGAAATGTTCAATAAGGGCGGGAACATCTTCAGGGCGCTCGCGAAGAGGGGGAACCTCGATCGGGAAAACGTTGAGGCGATAGAATAAATCTTCGCGAAAATTACCCTGTTTCACCTCATCAGCAAGTGTACGATTAGTTGCAGAGATAACGCGTACATCGACCTTCACGGGGCGTTTGGAGCCCACAGGATCAACTTCCCCTTCTTGCAGGGCACGGAGTAATTTGACTTGCATATCGGCTGGTAATTCACCGACTTCGTCCAGAAACAATGTGCCGCCATTAGCTTCTTGAAATTTTCCAATATGCTTTGCATTTGCACCAGTAAACGCGCCTTTTTCATGACCGAACAATATACTTTCAACCAAATTTTCGGGGATGGCGCCGCAATTGACGGTGATGAAAGGGCGACCTGAACGATCAGATGATCCTTGAATGGCCCTGGCAATCATTTCTTTGCCAACACCAGATTCACCTGTGATCAAAATCGGAATGGTAGAAGCAGCTGCGCGTTCGCCTAGTCGTATTACGTGGGAGAGGCTTGATGATGCACCAATCAAATCCTTAAATCCCATTTGACCATCATTTTTACGTTTAAGGCGAGTAACTTCTCCTTTTAACGTAGAGATATTAAGAGCATTATTGATAGAAACAATAATGCGTTCAGGTGAAACCGGTTTTACAAAAAAATCTGCTGCTCCATTTTGCATGGCCTCAACCACTGTATCAATGCCGCCTTGAGCCGTTAAAACAATCACTGGAAGCTCTTCACGGAATGTTTTTGCGCGTTTTAAGGCTTCCATGCCGCCTATTCCCGGCATTTTTAAGTCCAGCATAATCAGCCCGATGTCTTGACCTTTTTGGCTCTGTAATGCTGAAATTGCGTTTTCACCACTATCTGCTTGCAAGACGGGGTAGCCTGCTTTTTCACAGACTGCTTGCATTATGCGGCGTTGGGTTGGATCATCATCAACAATTAAGACGGTTTTAACCATGAGGGTGGGCATCCTTGCAAAAAGTTTCGTTATGCGTGTTGTAACCCTGATTGAGTAAATATCCTTTTAAACCGTTTCAATTTGATCCAAAAAAAAGCACAATAATGCAAATGTTTTGTTTGGTTGATTAATAATCTGTTTACATATTAATAAAAAATTAATCGTAAATGACCTGACCCCTTTGAACGCAGCCAGCTAATAGTAGTAAAATGGCTGAATCA
>CAYZLR010000062.1:0-19943 GCA_964479275.1 uncultured Caulobacterales bacterium | reverse complement strand
GTTTGAAGAAAAAGGGAATCCCAGGCGACTCTATAAAAAATGAAAATGCTCTAACTTTGCTTCTTTGGTCTCTACTGGTTTTGTCGCTGACCCTCTTGTGGAAAATTTCAGCACAAAATGGATTTCAGTCAGGGCTGGAGGCTCGTACAGCCGAGCGGATTTCTAATGGAATTGAACAACGTATATCATTTTTTATTCTGTTTCTCGCCTTACCCGTTGCTAATGTTATCTGGGATTGGTTATCTTTGGGGGCATCGCGCCATTGGTTGGGTAAAATTGCGGACGGGCATCATGCCGGGCTCTCGATTGCCGGCTGAGCTGTGGTTGATATATTCTTTGGGTTCGTTTGTATGACGGGGGTGATTGCGAGCACGACAATCGTTTTATCGCTGCGGGATCAAATGGCATTGGTGTTAAATGGCGAGCGTGTATTGGATGTGCCTGCTTTATTAACCCGGATGAAAGCTGATTCGTTTGCGATAGAATTTTTCTGGTTGCACCTCACTTGGCTCTCCACGTTGATTTGGACATTGATGCATTTATTTGCCGCGGGCTTCGCCGCAGGGGTAACATTGGTGTATCAAACCCCATTGCGCCAAATAGCGCTCGATAGTTGGGAGGGGGCCTATAAAAATAATGATCGCAATAAACAAAGAACTTTGGCGTGGTTTTTTACCCTTCGTAATTCTATAGGGTTTATAGTTGTTTTTTTATTAGGTTACGGATTGTTTTCGCTATTTACTAAAGCTGGTTTGTTAAAGCCAGCTGTCATCGGCCTTGTGCAGCATATTATTATCCCCTTGTCTCAATGGGCGCAAAATCTGCCCGTGCTTTTTGTGATAGAACGTGTCCTTTGACAGCTTTTGCGATTGCATTTACATCAAGAGAGACCATAGTTTAAAAAGGGGTCTCTCATGCATAAACCTGTTCTGGTTACTGGCGCATCTTCCGGTATTGGGGAGGCGTGTGCTGTTTATCTGGCCCATAAGGGGTTTACGGTTTTTGCGGCGGCGCGCAATATTCAGGCGCTCAATGATTTATCCGGGCTCGGCGGTGGGCGCATTCATCCCATCAAGATGGATGTGACGGATGCGGATTCGATTGCCGATGGTCTTAATGAGATTGGCAAAATTTCGTCCACGCCAATTTATGGCCTCGTGAATAATGCCGGGGTGAGTGTGCTAGGGCCGGTCGAGCGTGTCGCGATTGAGGAATGGAAGCGCCAATATGAGACCAATGTCTTTGGTCTGGTTCAAGTCACTCAGGCGGTCTTGCCGCAAATGCGCGCAGAAGGGTTTGGCCGGATCATCAATATCGGCTCCGTGGCGGGGCGCATTGTGGCACCATTTTTCAGCCCTTATGCCTCATCAAAACATGCGGTGGAAGGGATTAGTGATGGTTTGCGCCGTGAGCTTACGGCTTACGGGATCAGGGTGAGCCTTATCCGGCCCGGTTTCATCAATACGCAGTTTGGGGTGCAAGAGCATCATTCGATTGAACCTCATATGGCTGAGGGTGAGCCTTATGCAGACGCGGTGAGAACCTTCGCAAAATGGCATGAGAAAGGGCACCCTAATGCGGTTGCGCCTTCTGCTGTCGCGCAGGTGGTGCATCACGCCCTAACGGCAACAAAATCGCATTCACGGTATACGGTTCCGAACAAATATCTCGGATTTTTGGCCATGCGCAATTTGATGCCCTCTGCGGTGGTGGACCGCGTATTTGCAAAAGTGACAGGCGTTGGCCTGAAGCGTTAAGGCATATTGCGTTTAAGTGGGTACCGGTTGAACTGCAATAAATGCGAAACAAGAAAGACTTAAAGCCCCCCGGCGACTCTATTTGAAGTGGAGGTGCTTTTCATAGCGATATTCATTTGTTTTTATGCCCGGATCTAGCGATCCGTATTTTTTCCATGTCATGCACAAACTGTCCCATTTTGGGACATCAAACTGAACCGTTTTTTGCAATTCAGATTTTGTGGTAGGTTAAGAAATCCTTAATTTTGTGAGCTGGAGTGCTCAAATGGGAGCTATGACATGTTGATGAGACAGTTTAAAAATCACCTCAAAAAACAGGGAAAATGGGCTTTAATCGCCATTTTAACCGGAGAAATACTCTCGGTTGGACTGGTTTTTGGCGGTATGACCCATGCGGGAGATTTCACGCCCATTGGTAAAACAGACGGTACTTATGTTTTCAACGATTGCACCGAGCCTGAAGCCCCCAAACTGACTTTAAAACCAAGGCGCAGACACAATGCGGCAACGCGCGACTATAACAAGCAAGTGCATATTTTTAATGATTATATTGCTGAGGCTCAGGCATATATGGATTGTTTGACCCTTGAGGCTGATCGCGATTTGCAAACCTATTTTAATGTGATCAATGCAAGTTTGCAGGAAAAACGCGATCCTATTCAGTTGCAAACAGATCAGATGCGCGGGGTTCTGGCATCGGGCCCACTAACCCGTAAGAAAGCAAAACAAGTGCGCGAAGATGATCAATCCAAAACTGTGCCAAAATTGGACGGGGGACCAGAGGAAAATATAGGAGCCATTGATGCGGTCGTTGATCCAGTATCGCCGGTAGAGGTTGAAAAACCAAAAGCCTCACAACCAGCTTCAATTTCTCAAGATGGGCAATAGCGCACAAATGGCTCGGTTTTGGCGATAGCCTGGAACTAAAAAAGCTTATCCTTTACTCATAATTTGGGGTTGTTTGTAAAAAAATTGAAAAAGTGACCTTAAACGCGCCTTAGTGCATTCTCATTTTCACTGGAATTGTTTAGACCATCCCTTAACATGATGGCTGTCTGAAATGTGCGGACAGTAGAACGGTTCAGGAAACGGATAGTTTAATTATGCCCACCCCGATTTTAATGCCTGCTTTATCCCCGACAATGGAAGAGGGAACGCTTGCCAAATGGAACATCAAAGAAGGGGACACGGTTTCCTCTGGGGATGTTATTGCAGAAATTGAAACCGACAAAGCGACCATGGAAGTCGAAGCCGTTGATGAGGGCATTGTCGGGCGTTTGCTGATCGAAGAAGGTGCGGAAAATGTAAAAGTCAATGAGATCATTGCTGTGCTCATTGAAGAAGGCGAGAGCGCGAGCGATATCGATGGTGCCTCACAAAATGCCGCTGCACTATCGGGTGAGCCTGCCAGCCCCGATTCAAATGGCACCGGTGCTAACTCTCACGACTCGATGGTCTCAGCTGCGCAAGAGCCCGCAACAATGGCGCCGATGATGAATTCAGTTTCCGCAGTTGATCCGGTATTGCCAGACGGTGTTTCTATGACGCAAATCACTATTCGCGATGCATTGCGCGATGCGATGGCGGAAGAGATGCGCCGCGATGAGGATGTCTTCTTGATGGGTGAAGAGGTGGCGCAATACCAAGGGGCTTACAAGGTCTCGCGCGGGTTGCTTGACGAGTTTGGCGCTCGCCGCGTCGTTGATACGCCGATTACCGAGTATGGTTTTGCCGGGCTCGGTGTAGGGGCAGCATTTGCCGGGCTTAAGCCGATTGTTGAGTTTATGACATGGAATTTTGCCATGCAGGCGATTGACCACATAATCAATTCAGCAGCCAAAACCCGCTACATGTCTGGCGGCCAGATGGCGTCACCAATTGTATTTCGTGGGCCCAATGCGGCCGCCAGCCGTGTGGCTGCGCAGCACTCTCAGGACTTTGCCCCGTGGTATGCCAATATTCCAGGTCTGATCGTGATAGCGCCAAACTCGGCTTCTGATGCCAAAGGCTTACTAAAAGCGGCGATCCGCAATGTGAACCCGGTTGTGTTTTTAGAGCATGAGCTGCTTTACGGAGACACAATGGAAGTGCCTGATGTTGATGATTGGGTGTTGCCGATTGGAAAAGCGAAGATCGCCCGAGAAGGCTCGGATGTCACCATTGTTTCTTACTCTCGCGGTGTGAAATTTTCCCTTGAAGCGGCTGAATTGCTGGCCGCAGAAGGGGTCTTTGCGGAAGTCGTGGATTTGCGCACCATCCGGCCTATGGATGTTGAAACAGTGGTCAATTCGGTGAAGAAAACCAATCGTCTTGTCACTGTAGAAGAGGGCTGGGGCCCTTGTGGTATCGGCGCAGAAGTGGGCTGGCAGAGTGTTCAGCATGCTTTTGATTATCTTGATGCTCCCCCAGTGCGCGTGACACAAGAAGATACCCCTCTTCCTTATGCTGCCAATCTCGAGGTCTTAAGTCTTCCGAATGCGGAGAAAATTGTTAACGCGGTGAAGCAGGTTATGTATGCATGAGTGCACATCAAACAATTGCTATGATGACAAGCTTGAAAGTATTTCTTTTCGGCGGTTTTCAGTGCGATTGTTTTTATTGTTTGGCGCAGCAGCAGTGGCTCAGTGGTTGGGTGCTCACAAGGCTAAAATAGGTCTGCAGCATCAAGCTCACTAAACAAAGCGATACGCCATATCAGGGGTATGCGGATTGAATAAAAGATGAATAGAAAAGTTTGAGAAGAACGATTAGCGCGACAGCGCAAAAAAGCAGAATAAATGTAACGAACTGGAACTTGATTAATGCCTACACCAATTCTCATGCCCGCCCTTTCGCCGACGATGGAAGAAGGCACTCTTGCTAAATGGAATGTCAAAGAGGGGGACACTGTCTCTTCGGGTGACATTATTGCGGAGATTGAAACCGACAAGGCGACGATGGAAGTTGAAGCGGTGGATGAGGGAGTTGTTGGTAAAATCTTGATCGAAGAGGGGGCAGAAAATGTTAAGGTCAATGCGCCGATTGCGGTTTTGCTGGAAGATGGGGAAAGCGCTTCTGATATTGATGTAGCGGCACTTGGCGGTGCTTCTGGCGCGCCTGAAGAAAAAGAGGCAGCGAAAAATGAGGGGGCTGCTTTAGCTCCACAAAACTCTGCCCCAAGCCCTTCTGCTGCGATGAATCCCGGATCAACAAGTTCAGCTGGCGCCGCAACTGGCGCCAATGGGCGGATTTATGCGTCTCCTCTTGCAAAGCGTATCGCAAAAATTGAAGGCCTTGATATTTCGCTGATCAAAGGCACTGGCCCTCATGGCCGGGTGGTAAAACGCGATGTAGAGGGCGCAATTGCCGCTGGCACGGGCAAAGCCAATGCTGCCAAACCGCTCGCGGCTGCTGCTGCGGGCTTTGTAGCAGCCTCTGCCTCTGTGGATGAACGCCTTTATCCGGCGGATAGCTATGAGGCGGTTAAACTTGACGGGATGCGCAAGGTCATTGCCAAGCGCTTAACCCAAAGCTTTAATGGCGAGGTGCCGCATTTCCCTCTCAATGTTGATATTGAGCTGGATCAATTATTGGCAGCGCGTGCGCGCATTAATGCGCTCTCGCCCAATCGCGAAAAAGATCCGGAAAATGCTTATAAAGTTTCCGTCAATGATTTTATATTTAAAGCGTCTGCGATGGCACTGAAAAAAGTACCTGCTGCGAACGCAACTTATACTGATGAGGCCATTTTGTTACACAAGCACGCAGATATTGGTGTGGCCGTTGCCATTGATGGCGGCTTGATTACGCCAATCGTGTGGAAGGCAGAGGAAAAAGGCTTGTTGCAAATCTCTCGTGAGATCAAAGATATGGCGGGCCGGGCCAAGAATAAAAAGCTAAAGCCGCAAGAATATCAAGGTGGAACGTTCTCGGTTTCAAATCTTGGTATGTTCGGCATTAAAAGCTTTGCCTCGATCATTAATCAGCCTCAAGGAGCGATTCTCTCGGTCGGTGCGGGGGAACAGCGCGTGGTTGTAAAAGATGGACAAATGGTCATTGCGAATGTGATGACCGTGACCTTAACCTGTGATCATCGCGTGGTGGACGGCGCGGTGGGCGCACAATTCCTGGCGGCATTTAAAGGCTTTCTTGAGGAACCGGCGGCGATGTTGCTATAGATAATCTACTTGTGTCTTGCACAGAAAATCAGCGTGCTGCTCTCTCTGGCAGGAAATATACACGCCGTATTTTCGCACCCGATGGATTAGGGTTAGATCTTAAAAATGCGGTCATTCAAAAATCATGAACCGTTTCGGAGCGGAAAATGAAAACATGTTTTTGAAAAGGGCAATAAGTGAAAGGCAACAGCATTTTTTTCAAGTCGAATGATTTCGGCGCTGTCATTTTTTTTCGTGCTTGCAAAATGGTCAACCGATCTCCACTTGTATCGGAGGTGCGTGAAAGCACCGGGTTAACAAGTGGCCGCTGAATTTAGCTTATTCCGGCGCGACCACACAAGATTGTTATCGATAATTATCTCCCCTTTAGGATTATTAGGGATATAATCGTGCATGAGATCTCAATACAATCCTTGGTATTTCAATCAATAGTTGTCGAATTACCTGTGTACAGACTATAATGAGTATGATTTTTTCACGTGAAACAGTTTTAATTAGCGGATGCATCCGGAATGTTGATATCAAGATATAACCTCTCACTTAAAACACCTTCATTTCAAATGGAATCGAACCGACGTTGTAAGTCTATGGTTTACGCATTTGCGCAACGTTCAACCGGTAGCCAGCTGAACTGGAAATGCTACAGCTTGATGGTTTTGTATTTATTCGTGGGGCTAATTTTAACGCCTGTATTTGACAGAGCCATAGGACAGGAAAATTATTCATTTCGCTCAGAAGAAGTTGCGACAGGTCAGGCAAAAACCACCCTTATAGCTGAGGGTCCGCTAGTTCCTGGCGAAGTGACATGGTTTGCACTGGAGCAAAAACTAGCTGAGCACTGGCATGTCTATTGGAAAAATCCCGGCGATAGTGGCCTGCCCTTAGTGATGAATTGGACATTGCCGGAGGGCTACCACGCGGGTGATATTCAATATCCTGTACCTAATCGAATTCCCGTCGGACCGTTGGTAAATTTTGGTTATGAGGGTGTGCCGACCTTTTTGATCCCCGTCACAACGCCTCCGAGCGCTAAACCTGGCGAAATTATCACACTTTCTGTCCAAGCGGGTTGGCTGATTTGTGAAGAAGTGTGCATTCCTGAAGATGCTGAATTTACAATCAAGGTGCCGGTAGAGGCGGAATTTGTAGCAACGCCGAAAAACTATATTAGTTTTGAGGTTGGTAGTGGGCACTTGCCCGCTACTTATGACGGCGTAGCAAAATTTTCATCACATGGTGAGGAAATTTTTCTTTATACAGATATTAATACCGAGGGCGCAAAAGATATATTCTTTTTTGCGCAAGGCGAGGGCTATGTGGTTAGTGCCGCCGAGCAAGGCGTACTCTCGCAAGCGGGGGGGACGACGCTAAAGCTTAAAAAAGATTTTGCTTTTAAAGATGAAATTGACACTCTTGATGGGGTGCTGACTTTTGAAACCGCGGGGGGGGCGATGCGTGATTATGCTTTTTCTGCCCAACGCGATAATTCATTACTGGCGGCGCTACCGGCCTCTTTTACCGGCATCTCCGCATCAACATCTCGGTCCGATGCTGACAATGTCAGCGAAAACACCAGTGTTCAATCAGCTATAGGCTTACCGCTTCTTATGCTGATGGCATTTTTTGGCGGTATTATTCTAAACGTTATGCCTTGTGTCTTTCCGATTTTGTTCATTAAAGCTTCTGCATTGATGAATAGTGCTCAAGAAAGCCGCGCGACGATCCGCTTATACGGATGGCTCTACACAGCTGGGGTCATGGTCACCTTTGCCGCAATAGGTGGGCTTTTGCTGATTTTAAGGGCTGGCGGTGAGAGCCTTGGCTGGGGATTTCATTTACAATCACCCATTATAGTTCTTGCATCATCCTATGTGCTTTTGCTGGTTGGTTTAAATTTGGCGGGCATGTTCGAAGTCGGAACATCGTTGCAAGGGGTGGGACAAGGCTTGACCGCAAAGCAGGGGGGCTGGGGATCATTTTTTACCGGCGCGTTAGCGGTCCTTGTGGCGGCTCCTTGTATTGGTCCATTATTGAGTGCGCCCATGGGGGCGGCGGTGTTGTTACCGCCAGTTTGGGGTATGTTGTTATTCTTGCTCATGGCCTTTGGCTTGGCTTTTCCCTATTTGATATTATCTCTGGTGCCTGGGTTAGGCCGTGCACTGCCAAAGCCAGGCGCTTGGATGGATATCATGAAACAGGCCTTATCTTTTCCGGTTTTTGCGGCCGCTGCGTATTTCTTGTGGGTTTTGGCGGCGCAAACGGGCCCTGGCGGTTTGGCCATAGGGTTAATAGGTGCATTGCTCATTGCGATTGCGGCTTGGCTTTATGGGCTGAGTAATAAAGGCGGAATTCGTCAATGGCTTTTGCGTGCAATATGTGTGGTGTTGGTTTTGGGTGCTCTTTTGCAAACTCGAGGATTGCAGCCAGTTAGCGATGTTAGTTTCGCCGATAACAGCGACGGGGCAACCCATGGCTCGATTAGCGGTGCCATTGCTTTCGATCAGGAAAAAATTGTGTCCTTAAATGGATTGGGACAGGATGTATTCGTCGACTTTACCGCAGCCTGGTGTGTGACCTGTCAGTTTAATAAATTGACAGTTTTTTCATCAAACGATGTCGCGAATGCTTTTAAAGAGAATAACACACAATTTATGGTGGCAGATTGGACCGTTCGGGATGAAAAAATTACGGCCGCCTTGTCTGCTTTTGACCGTAATGGTGTTCCGTTATATGTTTATTATCCCGCAGATGGTGAACCGGAGATATTGAAACTGCCTTTGACTGAGCGTGCAGTTATAAAAACCTTATCAGGGGACTGATAAGGTTTTTATAACTGACAAAGATGATGAAAGGGAAATTGCTTTATGAATACTCATGAAAAAACGAAACGCGATTTGATGCGAATGAGTGCGGCTACGGCATTACTGGGTGTTGTTGGATTTGTGGTGTTTGCTTTTGGGCAGGCTAAAGCCATGCAAAGCACACCTACGCCCGGCAATATTGCGCCTGCATTTTCCGGTATAACCAGTCAGGGAGAAACCATCACTCTTGATCAGTTTGCGAATAAAACAGTTATTCTTGAGTGGACTAATCATGGTTGTCCCTATGTGAAAAAGCATTATGAAAGTGGCAATATGCAAGCGACACAAAAACTTGTTTCGCAAGATGATGATATTGTCTGGATTTCGGTGATATCTTCTGCGCCCGGAAAGCAAGGGCATGTTTCGCCTGAAGAAGCTAATCAGTTAACCGCTTCTCGCGGTGCTGTTCCGGATTATGTTGTGCTTGATGCGAGCGGCGATATTGGTCGTGCTTATCAAGCTAAAACCACCCCGCATATGTATGTGATTGATGGCAATCAAACAGTGCAATATAATGGCGCGATCGACGATAAGCCATCCGCCAATCCAAAAAGCCTCGAAGGTGCAACCAATTATACTTTGGCGGCACTAAACGCGCTCGATACTGGACAAACGCCTGATCCTGCGCAAACTAAACCTTATGGATGTTCGGTTAAATATGGGCCTTAATGGCGGGTGAGATCAATGGACATATGTTTTGTAAGACGCATTCATAAAGCAATGGGTTTATTGATGTTTCCTGTCACTTTTTTCTTTTCGACCCTGGCATTGGCTCAGGATAAAGAATTTGATCCTTACAGTTTTGATCCGGGTTCCGTTCCATCACAAGCCTTTGAAAGCAGTGTGAACGCCTCTACAGTCACGCGGCAAAAACCGATTGTCCCCCAAGCCTCACCCCAATCGGCCAAACCGGTGAGTGTAAGTTTCGATCTTTCTGCACTCACCTTTTTAGAAGGGGACTGGCGCGGTGATAATGATGGTCTGGTTTTCGAAGAAAGCTGGAGTAATGCTCGGGGCGAGGTAATGACAGGGATGGCTCGAGGCCTGCGAGGAGATAGACTCGCTGTCCTTGAGTATATCATCGTGGAAATGACCGCGATCGGACCTATTTTACGCTTCAAGCATTTTAATGCCGATTATTCAAATTGGGAGGGTGAGGAAACCCCGGTGACGTTATCGTTAGTCAGGGTACGTGAAAAAGATGTAGTATTTTTTTCGCAAGAGCCCTCAGCTGTTGTTCAGCGATTGCGTTATTTCATAAATGCTGAAGGTAGATTACAGAGTGATATTACTTTGTTGCGCAATGGGCAAAGTGATATGTTTAGCCTACAATTTGATAGAGTGTCTCGTTAATAAATCATAATCTTGCACTCTTTTGCTGTGCCATTCAAAAAGGAAATTTCTTTGAGCGACGCTATATCCAAAGGAACTCAATCCATAGGAACTCATGCACGTCCACGCTTAATCGTGGACATTGTTTCTGATCCAGTCTGTCCGTGGTGTTTTGTGGGATTACAATCCTGGAAAAAAGCGAAGCTAGCGCTTGAAGCTGATTTTGAAGTTATTACTCGAATGCGCCCCTATCAACTCAACCCTGATACACCACTAGAGGGTAAGGATCGGGTAAAACATTACGAGAAGAAATTTCGGGATAAAAAATTTCTTGAGGAGATGTTAAATCAATTGGTCAATGCCAGTGAAAGGGCCGGTGCAAAGTTTGATCCTATGGGACCTAAATGGCTGCCCAATACGCTGAATGCACACCGGGTAAAACGCTGGGCGCATTTTGTCGGCTTACAAGATGAGTTGGCAGATCGTCTCTATACGGCCTTTTGGAAAGAGAATGGCGATATTGGCAGTGTTGAAGGATTAACGCAAATTGTAGTATCTGCTGGTATGGACGGCGATAGAATACGCAAAGACCTAGATTCTGATAAAGATTTGGAAATGGTACGAGAGGAAGCAGAAGCATTTCGCCGGGCTGGAGTGAGCGGGGTACCCACTTTCATTATTAATGAAAAGCACGGCTTTTCTGGCGCTCAAGATCCTGAAACTTTGGAGCAGAGCATACGCAACGCGGCTAAACTGGTTGGCTAAGTGTTTAAAACATTTTTGCGTGTCTGTGAGAATCGGTTGAACTGCAATAAATGCGAAAAAAGAAAGACTTAAAACACCTCGGCGACTCAAATTGAAGTGGGGGTGCTTTAGTTCAGGGAACTGGCCGGTAGGTTTCTCGAAGCGTGTTGCTTAAGCATTTCCGTGCGCTCAACCGTTAGCCACTTAAGCTAGAAATATTAGCTAGAAATATTGAAGATACGCTGTATCTTTGTGGTTGGTCGTTGTTCTTGGCAGAAATTGCGCGACGCTTATAGTAGCAAAGGCAAGTGCGACATTGACACTTTCTACTATCAATATGAGGCAGAAGGTTTTCAAGTATAGCCGCGCCGTCGGGTTTTGGAACATAAGCTTGCTCTGCTCCTATCCGCGCAAATCTGCGTCGCAATGAGACTATTGGCAAAACACCGGTTTATGGCCATGCCTCGTGATTGCTACTCAAGGAAATGATATCTCTCTCACCAAGTTGAGTTCTAAAATTTTGCATCACAGTGTAATACATTTCGCGGAACTGAACAGCTAAGGATTAATGATTATCATTTTCAATGAGCGACCATGGCGAGGAAATTTGACAAACCATCCTCCAAATTTGGTCTGTTTGAATTTTACTTCGTCTCCTGTCCTCGGCATGCGCGGGGTGCCGTTTTCGATCTGCTTCCAAATTTCGCCATTTGTCATTAAAACCATAAGTTTACGTTCATTATTACGCCACGCTTTGCGTACATTCGTGACATAATTTTCCCCTTTTTGCCGAGGGGTACGTTTTTCATCTAAGCGTTCTTTGGCTTCATCTTCTGTTAAAATGACGAACCTTTGCCCCCCGCTTGAGCGTTCTTCATCAAGTTCGGCTTCACCCTCACCCTCACCAGTCGCAGGGCTTGGCTCATCCTTGGAGGTGGATTCTTCAGGGGCTGCGCTTGGTTTTACAAGAATAATCTCACCAACATTATTGTCGTCGACTTTGGACGGTTCTTTTTTGTTTTCTGCCTCAGTCTTCGGGGCAGCCGCAGTGGCCAGGCCTTCAAAACAGTCGAGCCTGTCTTTTCTATTTTTGACCCGGTTACATATTTGCAAAGCCTCCTCAAGGGATACAGAGTCTTCTTCTTGTGCAAATGCAAACGGCATCGACGAGAATGCCATTAGTAACGTTAAAGCACCAAAAGTAGTGGTTAACGTCGAGAGTTTCATTTTAGAGGCTTTATACACAATTAGGTCCTTAATTTATCTTGAAGCATTTTCAAGCTTAGTCGAACCAGCATCAATTCGGCAAGCGAGAAGGGCGTTAAACCCCCTCATATTCCGAGAGTTAACAAACTGTGACGAAAATCCGATGTAAAAATGTCACTCACGTGTTGAAAATAGGATTCAGAGCCGGGGATGACGTGTCGAATTATTGACATTTTTAGTCATTGCGCTGTTACTAAGCATATCAAAAAAGAGTCGCCTCATAATCGTGTTAGAAAAAGCATGTTCAGCGGCCAAATAGTTAACAAAAGTAGCATTGGGGCTCACATATGACCATCAAATCAAGAAACTCAAACAATACAGAACGTCGATTGTCGGCGCTGCTAACAGCGGGTGCATCCGCTCTAACTCTCGGTATTGCCGCGCCAGCATTAGCACAGGACGTTGATGAAATCCCTGATGCAGCTGATGTTGCTGACACCGAAGGCGATGATATCGTTGTTGTTGGCTCTCGGATCCGTCGCCAAGGGTTTGAAAATATTTCTCAACCTGCTGTGGTTTTAGACACCGAAGTTCTTGAAAATCGCGGTTTTACCAACGTAGCTGATGCCTTGAACGAACTGCCAGCTTTCAGCGGCAGTACTGATGGTCTCGGTGTACAAGGCCAGAATGTTGGTCAGGAATTTTTGAACCTCTTCAATCTTGGGACGCAGCGGACACTGACAGTTGTGAATGGTCGTCGCTTTGTTCCTGGTAACGTATTATCAGCTGATGCTGGTGGACGCCTTGCGGGTTCTCAAGTTGATATCAACAACTTTGCGTCTCCATTGATTGAACGTGTGGAGATCCTGTCTGTTGGCGGGGCGCCGATTTACGGTGCGGACGCTGTGGCCGGTACGGTTAACATTATCCTGAAAGATGATTTTGAGGGTGCGCAAGTTAACTATCAGTTCTCTGACTTTGTAAATCCATCAGGGATTGTGACCCATAACGTAGAGGCTGTGTTCGGCGCCAACTTTGCGGATGGTCGTGGTAACGTGACCACTTCTTTCCAGTTTGAAGATCAGCAAGGGGCGCGTCTTGATCAGTTCCCACTAGCAGATAACCAAATTTCTGCTTTTGGTAACGGTGCAAATCCTTTTATCTTAAATGAAGAAGGACGCTTTAATATCCTCGAAGGTTCACTTGGGTTCTTGCCTGCACCAACAGGTGGTGTGCCTCTTCCTGGTTTAGGGGGAACTGGCATTAACGTCTTTAACGATGCAGATGGAAATGTTCTTACCTTTGCCGGTGATGGCAGATTGTCCATTTTTGATCCAGGTACGCAAACAGGATCTAGTGCCTTTTTCTTCTCTGGTGGTTCTGGTTTCGACCTTCAAGATTTTAACGAATTGATTGCGCCAACAGAACGCTTTGTTTTTGGGTCAACAGCGAAATATGATGTTACCGATAACGTAACAGCTTATCTTGAAACCAATTTCTTGAACTCATCATCAGCTGACCTCGCTAACCAAGCGGGTACTGCCTTTAATACGGCTTTTCTTGGGGCGCAGGGTCAAGGTGCCTTTGCTGTCGATATCAACACACCGTTTATAGTTGAAGAAGACCGTCAAACCCTTATTGATGCAGGTGCTGGCGAAACATTCTTCTTAAACGGCATCAATCTCGGGTTCTTGCCTGACGCGGGCCAAAACTTTGTCGATACAACTACATTCCGTGTTGTTGGCGGCGTGAAAGGGGATTTTGAATTTGCGGGACGGGAACTATATTTTGACCTCTCTGCGAACTTTGGTCGTACGGAACAATTTCGTGCCCAGACAGTGATCAGAGGCGATGCCTTCTTTAATGCAGTGAATTCTATTGCGCTTGACGCTGATTCATTGGCGCAATTTCAAAGCGCAGACAATCTAGCACTGCTCGGTGATACTACGAACGGTCAGGGAACATTTAACGTTCTCCGTGGTGGCCAGCTGGTTAATTTGCTTCCTGAGGAAGCGCAAGTTGGTGATGTAATCTGTAACGTTCTCGTCAATCCTCCGGGACCAGTTGATAATGACGGCAGACTAGGTATTGTTGATCCATCTGACCAACCTACATCCGATAGTGCGGTGAGGAATTGTACACCCCTCAATCCATTCATTGGCGGTGGTAATTCAGCTGAGGCGATTGATTTCATTACATCCCCAGCATTGAGCACGGGTGATATTAATCAAACGGACTTCTTGGCGATTATCGGCGGTGATTTAATTGATCTACCAGCAGGTACAGCACAATTCTCTCTCGCTTTTGAGAGACGTCGTGAAACTGGTTCTTTCACCTCCGGCGGTGTATTGCAAGATGGTTTGTCTCGGGAAACACCAGTGCCTAGCTTCCCTGGGGCTTCCATCTCTAATAATGAGATTGCTGTTGAATTGAGCCTACCTGTTCTCTCCGAAGACTTTAATCTCGGAATTAATGATGCTGTTGGCTTCAATCTTGTCTCTGGATTTAATATTGACGGTGCATATCGTTTTATTAACCCAAGCTTCTTTGATAACAATATTCATATTTTTACAATCGGTGGTACTGTAAGTCTGCTCGATAATGATTTGACATTGCGCGGTAACCGCACAACGTCTGTGCGGCAACCTTCTATTGTTGAATTGTTTGCGCCAACAGTGCAAACATTTGATCAAACTGGTGACCCTTGCGATATCACTAATATTCAAGATGCTGGACAGGCACGGATAGACAATTGTGTTCTTGCCGCTCAACAAGCTGGATTTTCCGGAGCATTCTTTGGAGCTGGTACAAACCCAGACGGGACCCCAGAAATTTCTGGTGGGGCGCCGGCAATGGGCTTGGTTTTAGCACCAGGTGATAATGTCTTCCTGACACCTTCTGTGAATGCAGCTATCCCGCTACAATCTGGTGGTAATTCAAATTTGGTGCCTGAAATTAACACATCATATACAGCAGGCTTTATTTACAGTCCAAGTGCTGTTCCTGGATTAACGGTTGGGGCAGATTATGTAGTTCTTCAAATTGATGACGCGATTGCCGAGCAACCGATTGACTTCTTTACCCGGGTTTGCTTCGACGAAGGACTTGGCTCTCCAGAGTGCGGGAACTTTACCCGTGTAGGCATCCAGCCTGCATCTGATGGTTCAGTGACTGGCGGGTTTGATATCGTCTCTGGTAATGTTGGTTTTGCTAATGTGAACACTTTGCGTCTCCAGGCGATCCAGGCTCAAGCTCGTTATAATTTTGACGTTGCAGACGCGGCAAACTTGTTTGGCGGATGGTTGGGTCAGTCTCGTATTGATCGCGACCTCGGTAGCTTGGCATTGAATACAACCGTTTATGCACCTATCGTATTCAGAAATTCTGGTGCTGGTATTCCTGAGGATCCTGACTTTCCTGACCGTGTTATTAATCAGGTTGGCAGCGGTGTATTCCCTGAAGTCGAGCTGAATGCAAGCTTAAGTTATACTTATGACAAGTTTAACTTCTTCTGGCGTTCAGAGTTCGAGGATAATGTTAATCCTTGTTTCCGTCGTTCACCGAATGATTGTGATGACGTAACAAATATTATCGGCGGAAATGAGGGTATCTTACTTCTGCAGCGCGATGTTGAGCATAACGCATCCATTGGATATCAGTTGAACGATTACATCTCTATTCGTGGCGGTGTAAACAATTTGCTTAACAATGCTCCAACTATTGAGGAACAAGCCTTTGGTGGCGGGAACATCTTTGGTCGTTCCTACTTCTTGCGGATCACTGCTCGTAACTAACTTTCAGTTATGAAAAATTAATACCGAAAAACCCACCCTGAAAAATTCAGGGTGGGTTTTTCTTTTATGTTTATTTGTGTTGGCTATATTTTTGAGGTATGATTAGACGGAATTTTATAAAGATTGGGAAAGATATGAGAAGTTTTTTTTTGTTAAGTGCTGCCTTAATGACCATGTCGTGTACGACGGCTAATGATAATCTTGTCAAAACCTCATCGCTCAAGCCGGAAGCTCAGATCGTTGAAACTACTAATACAAATACATCATCTACTTCAAATAGTTTGAAAGATGGTGAGGTGTTAACCGAAAAAAATAAGAAGAAGAAATCGAGTAAACGCGTTTGTAAATATGATTCCACAGTGACTTCACGAATTAAAAGGAAAACGTGTCGAACGCAAGCTGAATGGGATTACATTGAGCAGGAAACACAACGCGAAGTGAATAGACTTAAGAGAAGAAACCCGAATCAAGGGCGCGGCGGCGCAACATTGCCTGGTGGGATTTAAGGATTAAAGCATTTTGCGTGTCTGTGGGAACCGATTGAACGGCAATTAATGTGAAAAAAGAACGACTTAAAGCACCTCGGCGATTCAATTTGAAGTGGAGGTGCTTTAGGGGGAATATTAGTGAAGGCGAAAAATATTGAGGTACAGCTTCGTCAGTGCACACCAAAAATTGGCTATTCTTATTTTTTATTTTCTGTGTGGGTGCCATTGGATGCTTTTTCTAAAGCCTCTTGCAGTTCTTTCGGTTTATAATTTTCATCATGCTTTGCCAGGATTGTTTCGGCATAAAATATTTTGTCATCCCTAAAGCGTCCCTGTGCGATCACTCCTTGGCCTTCACGAAAAAGGTCCGGTAGAATGCCTTCATATTGTACCGTAATCGTCGCCGCGCCATCTGTTACGTCGAAACTCGTTTCAAGGCCTCTACCTTGTTTGACCGTACCTGCGGCAACCAATCCGCCGAGGCGTATCCGTGCGGTCCGATCAATGTTGCCAGAGGCAATCTCAAGGGGGCTATAGAATAAAGTAATATTATCATTTAAAGCGGATAGGATTAGGGCGGCGGCTCCAAAAAGGGCAACTCCCCCTGCGACTAAAATATAGAGCCGTTGATTTCGTTTTACCGGTTTCATAGTGTCTGGCATCTCCTCTTTTAGCGATGACTATGGGCGCGAAAAGTCTCTTGCTGGATTAAAATATAATGACAAGCTCAAATATAAAATCCGAATTTTCTCTATCTCTATCATAGGATTTTTATGGCGGATATGTGATTTTACGAGTTTCAGGCTTTCTCTAAATGGTCGAGCTCAATGAGCGTGATAGAGAGAACATGGCCTTGGTCTCGGCTTTATTTTGAGTTTTACCAACTTTCCAGATAAGGACTCGGCCAAAGCCAAGCGACACTATTACAGGGTTGCACCTTGGTTTTTTCTTGCTATCGCTGGCGTGTTATGGATGTTAGAGTATTTTGAAACCATCTAAATTACAAAATTGCTCTAAGTTGTTATTTTTCCATATTTTTTACGTATTAACCGGTTCCCAATTGATCGCAAAATGCTCGAGACCATACAAGCCTATAGGTGCATGAGAAAAAATGAACGCCTACCGTTTAACTCTTGAACTTGATTTGAAGGCCGTTGATATTGATCGTGGGGGTGAACCCGTGCTGAGCAATATTAACTTCGAGCTTCGCAATGGTGAAGCGGTGCAATTTTTTGGGGCGAATGGCGCTGGAAAGTCAAGTCTTTTGCAAGTGATCGCTGGGTTAACCCCGCCCAGTAAAGGGCAAGTTTTGTGGAGAGCCAATGGTGCGGATATTCCCTCGTCAAGCCCCCCCCGAGCTGCACTAAGCTATATCGGTCATGAAAGCCTTGGCAAGCCTACTCTCACAGCACGTGAAAATCTTGGCTTTTGGGCAAAGGTATATGGTAAAGCCAGAGAGGCGATAGTGCCGTGTCTGTCACGCGCAGGGTTGGAGGCATTGGTGGATACACGTGTTGGTCGGTTCTCGGCCGGGCAAAAACGCCGCCTGGATCTTGCGCGTTGTCTCATCGCTGAACGTGTTTTATGGGTATTAGATGAGCCGACGGCATCGCTTGATGTACAGGCTAGTCAGCTTTGGGCTAGTGAACTAAAAAACCATTTAGGACGAGGCGGATGCGCTGTGATTGCTTCTCATGAACGGATCGACATTGCCTCCAGAGATTTGCACCTTGGATAAAATAGATATCTCCGCCGAAAAAAGTGCCATGAAGGGCCCCATCGTTTACGAGGACGGTGAGACGAGCGTAACTTTCTGGAGCATTGTAGGTGCACAATTGATTCGTGATGTTAAGACTGCTCTTCGCTCGGGTGGCGGATGGTTTCACGGCGTTTTCTTCTTTACTGTTTTTGCCGGTTTTACGGCCTTTTCTGTAGGGCCCGACCGTGCAGAACTGGCCGCAGCTGCACCTGCATTGCTCTGGCTTGGGGCCATGCTATCCTTGCAATTGGCAGCGAGTGATCTGTATGCATCTGATTTGGCAGATGGCTTTTTGCGCACAATCACGGCTGAGCAAGACAGCCTTGCTCCTTATTTTTTTAGCAAACTGGTCGTACTAACACTGACGGCAGCCATGCCGATTATTGTCCTAGCTCCTGTTTATTATATTGTGTTCGCTCTTGGGCCCACCGCAGCAATTCATGCCAGCCTTGTCTTTTTTATTGGTGTGCCGGCCTTAATCATTGCCTGCGCGGTGTCTAGCGCTATTTCTTCTTCCATGCGTGTTAGTGGGTTATTAGGGACAGCACTTTCGACGCCAATCATTATACCTGTATTAATTTTTGGTGTCGGGGCAAGCGAGCAAACTCTGGCTACAGGTTCTGTAATCTCTCCAGAGCTGCAGCTATTGTGTGCCCTGATTCTGCTTTATATGGTTATTCTGCCTCCCTTTGCTATTTCAGCGTTGCGGCTTGGTCTTGAGTAAGTGGAGGCTCTATACTGATGACGATTTTCGATTTTTTTGCCAATCCAGCCCGGTTTGAAAAACTGTCCCGAGTGTTGTCTCCCTGGCTATTGGGCGGGGCGCTTGTTTTAGCTGCCATTGGTTTGCCGATAGCGCTTGTTTTTTCGCCAGAAGATTATCAACAAGGTCATTCAGTCCGCATAATGTATATTCATGTTCCGGCTGCGTGGATGGCAACCATGGGTTATGTATTTCTTGCGGCTATGAGCGCGATTGCTTTTATTTGGCGTCATTCGGTTGCTGATGCTGCGGCGCGGGCATCAGCAACCATCGGTCTTGCCTTAACGGGATTGGCCCTGGTCACCGGTGCCTTGTGGGGTAAGCCAACATGGGGGGCGTGGTGGGTATGGGATGCACGATTGACCTCAGTCCTTGTTTTATTCTTTATCTACCTTGGCTATATGGCAATTTGGGACGCTGTTAGTGATCCCGCAAAAGCGGCAAAATTTGCGCGTATTGTGGCATTGCTCGGGTTTGTGAATATCCCAATTATAAAGTTTTCCGTTGATAGGTGGAATACGCTTCATCAACCGGCAAGTTTAATCAGGGCGGATGGCCCGACAATTAGCGGGGAAATTTTAACCCCGCTACTTATCATGATGGGTTCTTACGCACTGTTTTTTGCCTGGAGTGTCTTTGCGGGTACTGAAGCCATCATTCTTAATACCCGGCACAAAAGGCGCATGGCGCAAGCAAATGCGGCGCGGACGATCCAAACAAGACAGCAGCGCGGCAGTACGGATAAAGGCAGTGCAAATAAAACCACGGCCCAATCAGGAGAGCCATCATGAGCGATTTTTTTGCTATGGGCGGTTATGGCCCTTATATTTGGCCAGCTTACATAGTTTCATTTGTAACACTGGTTGCTATCGGATGGGGGCGCTATCGTCGATTGATTACATTGCGTCAGATCGAAAAAAATAATAATAAGCCTACGGAGCAATAGAGGCCTCAGTCAATATTTTTGCTCGCTTGAGTTTGGGGAAAAGTTTATCGCCTAAAGCACCTCGACGCAAATTGAATCGCCGAGGTGCTTTAACAGGCTGCTGAAAAAGTCTCCAAATTTAGGGCAAATCGTGATT
>CAYZLR010000061.1:0-20788 GCA_964479275.1 uncultured Caulobacterales bacterium | reverse complement strand
ACTACTTCTCAGTCGCAGGATACGACTGAAAGTAAATTGAATCTGCTCTAGGGCATTTTGCGTTCAATTGAATCCATAACCAGCGGCTTTGAAATAATTCTGACATTCAGTTGGATCGTATAAGTCACAGATATCACCAATTTTTCTCCAGAGTTCATCACTGGTTCTGACTGCGGGTTTTTTTTGAGATGAGCTTTCAGTTTTGAGAATGCCATCTCAATTGGATTGAGGTCGGGGGAGTATGGCGGTAAGAATACAGCCCACGCGCCGCGCAGGCGCAAAACCTGTTCAACGCGTTCTGATTTGTGAGACGATAAATTATCCATAATGACGACATCACCAGGCTGCAATGTGGGTATTAATTGTGTCTCTTTGTAGGTTTAGAAATTAGCCCGGTTGATCGGACCGTCTATCACCCACGGGGTGGTCAACCCATAATAGCGCCATAAAATTCACTGTGCACGCACATCAGCGCGTTCTGATTCCTGCGCCAGTAGCGTTTTTTTATAAGTAAACCCAGCCTTACATAATAATAAAGCCTGCGACTCTATTCAATTTAGCCAATGTCGCGAATAACGCTATGAGCTTCCCAGTCCTGAGGCGGCTCCAGTTTGCGCACCAAGCTCTGTAATGCACGTGTTGGGATCGCGTCCTCTCGTTTGCTATTTTGAGAAAATAGCCTGTCTGGTGACACCTCTATGTAGGCGATCTCCACATGAGCATTATAGTCCCGCAACAAGCCTAGGCTTTTCTCCCGCAATTGTCGGCTGATATTTGTTGCATTCCAGACAAAATCTTGCCTTGCCCTGAGATATTCGCGCGCGCGTTCACGTGCGGCCTGAATAACACGCCCCTGATTGCCAGTACTCGGAGCGTTCAACTCCGAACGAATAGCATCCAGACTGACCACTGGAAGATGGCTTCGGTTGGCATTAATCCAAGTATCTTTTCCAGCTCCAGGCAGCCCTGACATCACAGTCACATTACAGCGAAAGTCTTCGAACTCTCGATAGGATGGATCTCTATCTGGTTTCTCGAAAAAGGCAACGCGGCTAGCATCGTTGGCAAATCGATAAGGAGAGACAAAGCATTCTGCTTCTTTGAAAACTTCTTCCGCCAATGCAATATTATCGAGCACGCCCTGCTGATCTGCGCAAATCCGACCCAACGTATCTGCCTGTGCGTGTAGACAGAGATGATCAGGCTTGCAACGCCAAGACCCCATAATAGCCAATCGCCTATGGTTAGACTTCTCAACAAGCCAAAACGGCACAAGGTGCTCTGAAATGATCCCGCAAAGCGCTTCGCGCCATGCAAAGGGAGTACTGGCTTCCCATAGCAGCTGCCGTGCCATTTGGGTTCCAACACGAGCATGGTTGCGCGCAGATATGCGCCCATCCGGCTCCTCTTTGGTTGTTGCTGGCTTGCCAATATCATGTAGCACCGCAGCCCAAAACAAGCATGCGCGATTGTCATCATCCATCTTGCGCCAGTCAGCCAGCCAGAACGGCCTTCCATCGAGGAGAATAATATGGTTACATAAAAACTGGCTGCGCTATCGGGGTTTCGTCACCACTTATCTATCACTTAACTATCATTGGTCGCACATTGAGTCTCAGCTAGGTCGTAGGGTATTGATTGTGTTTTGTATTGAAGTGTTTTACTTATTTTAATCTTTCGACGCCCCTTGACCTATAGCCACACCAGCAGTGAACGTGAAAGCAGTGCCTAATATAGTCAAAGCATCAGATACCCAAGCCCCCTGAGAAAAAAAGCCACCTATAATTAGGACTAACAGCAAGACCAATAATAACAGAGACAAAAGCAAAGCGGCAGCATGCTTTTTGTCATCAGTCCCGTATCTAATCCCAAATTTTTCAAAACTAAATACCTGATTGGGGGCCCCACCTTCAATAAAGCTAGGGTCCTTACGGGTGAACTTATCTGGTTCATCAAGGACATTAGGGATTTTTTCAGGAACTACTAATGGCTTCGGTTGCTCGCTAGTCGACAGTTCCGTTTTTGACTCTTTTGGCAAATATATCCCCAATTATTTCAGATGAAATAGTTGGCTTTGATGACAAATCATAATTATGCATCTCGGCAACTATTGTCCATGGCTCACCGTGAAGATGTGTCATGTTGGATAGCTGTATACCAGTCTTATCCTTGTACAAATTCCATACATCTTCAAAAAATGTATTCAATGAACCATCATGCTCAGGCGTCACAAATTCATACTTTCCAGAACTAGTGACCTCAAGCCGAGTACCTAGTTGACTAATTGCATTGCGTTGAAAGGATTTAAATTGCGAATATAACCCAGAAATTACGGGACCATGCGGCCATGCCTGAACATCTTCGGGATATAGCTCTTGACGCAAATTACCTAAATACCAGGCATTTGCGTAATATGTCAGTTTATAAAGTTTCATTTGATCACATGAAGGAACATTTGGTTCCTTCCAGCTGCGATTTAAAAACCAATTTGCTACAGCAATAGCCGAGGTTGGATGAATTCTACGCTTCATTCAGCCCACCTTAGCAATGCGCCCCTCTTTGTAGTTTTAATTATATTAACTGTAGTCAGAGTAATGTTCAATGGCCGACATTCTTCGCATGATACTTTTATCATTATCGTACCTTTCGTGGTGACTTCTTACGCCCCCACATTATCTATATAAGGTTTCCTTTATATCAATTAAAGGATTCGCTAAAATTTTGTAGCATGGGCATATACAGTTATACAAACTGTATATATTAGATTTTCTTCAAATATTCAGAAAATATCACAATATGAGCAGCTGATACCCTATCAGCTTGTGTTCTCCCCATTGCCCCTGTTTTATTACCCGCTAAAAAAGCTTGCGACCTGGTCGCAAGGTCATTTTTAGGTCGCAAGGTCCACCTTTTGTTCTCATCGGAAAACAGTTATTATACAATAATTTCAGAGGGTTAGCTGGCTCCCCGAACTGGACTCGAACCAGTGACAAGCTGATTAACAGTCAGCTGCTCTACCAACTGAGCTATCGGGGAACACTGTTGGTAATGACGGCATATAGCAAAGCCGTACGGCTTAATCTACAGCTTATTTTGTTTTTTTTCGATTTTTTTCTAATCAATAGTAATTCTTGAAGTTGACTAAAAAAACCGATGGCCCTCTCTGCTCCAAAAGGATTACGCTTGTTGATCGAGCAATATCCCAGCCGGCGAGTCTCCTACGATGGACCCGTTCGCATCGGCAAGGACTGAAAGCAAGTTTGCAAAATCCTCGGCTGGCCATTCGCTCACAATTTCACCCGAGTCGATATCAACAGCTCGGTAGGTAAAAGGATTGCTGCCCTGACCGGCTGAGATTTCAACCCTCGTATTTGCCCCTATCGCACGAGAAATCAGTTCGCTGCTCTCACGAAATTGCTCAGTTCTTCTAGCCTTTGCGCTCTCAGCATTTTCAACTTGCGTTGCAGTCGCACTACGCCTGGCCCTCTCTAACTCAGCAGCTCGATCGCGTGCATCGCTGATCGGTGCTGACACATTAGGGCTTACTGTTCTCTGGCTGGATATCGAATTAATATCAGTCATTTAGCCTCTCCCGCTCAAAAGAGCCTGCCCCTTCGCATCTGCTTGAGAGCGAAGAGGCAGATCTGGAAGTTTATGCAAACAGCGCCAAGATAGAGTTCGGTGCTGCGTTGGCGATTGAAAGCGTTTGAATGGCCAACTGCTGTTGAACTTGAAGAGCCTGCAGGCGCGAACTCTCGCGTGCCAAGTCTGCATCAACAAGGTTCCCAATTGAAACCTCGAGGGCATCAGAAACACGACCTAAAAGGCTCTCTTGCAGATCCAGTGCTTGAGATCCATTCCCTAGACGCGCACTCGCATTGGCAACATTTGTAATCGAAGTTTCAATAGCCGCAACTTGTGCAAGAGCCGCGTCAGAGGCTGTTCCCCCGCCTGATGCGGCAAACGGAGTTCCACTGGCATCAATAGTAATGTTTGCACCGCCTATAGAGAGATCTTGGGCTGCAATAGCAATTTGTGTTTGACCATCAGTACTCGCAACCAATGACAAATCACTAGCACCACTCGCAATAAGGTTGGCACCGCCAACTTCTGCGCTATCAACAATTCGAGAAATCTGATCACTTAAAGAAACAAAACGCTCACTTAAAATATCGCGTGTCTCATCTGTGATTGAGCTATCAGCAGCTTGCACAGCGACATTGCGTAACTCAACTAAAATTTCACTGATTGAGTCGCTAGCCCCTAGAGCAACGTCAACTGTAGACTGACCAATACTTAGTCCCTGTTGAATGGACTCCACTGAACCCAATTCAGCACGTTGTAATTGCGCAAGCGCAAACACAGCAGGATTATCTGCAGCGCTAGAAACTTCAAGCCCGGTTGACACACGACGTTGAGTTTCTTCAAGTCGGCTATTGATTGAGGTCAGATTTTGCAAGGCAACAAGGGCACCAGGATTTGTATTAATGCTTGACGTCATAAGAGGTCTACCTTTCTAGGTTTTTTAATGACAGGGAATTTTTCCCCTAAATTCAAAATTCATGTCTGTTCGTTCAGCGCAAAAAAGAGGCCGTGAAAGACAAGGAAGCCATCGCAAAACAAGGGCCAGTTAATGAAATTTTAGGATAGATTAACAAAGGCTCTTGAAGCCCAAATTTCGTCTAGAACTGATGCTAACCATAACCGGGAAAACGAGAGTTTTTATTGTAAAGGGGAAAATTCTACCCGGCAAAATGTGCCGGGTCGGCAAATGCTGCCCATATAGAGTTTTGGCGAGAAACCTCGCTCATCCGTTATTGACTACGGCACCCAGCAATTCCAGCAACTGGCGTAATTAATGTTGGAAAATCTGGTTTGGCGACACTGATCACCCCGCGCTCCAGATATGTTCCACCGTCAAACCCTTGCCCAAATTGTAACTCGACATCAACACGAATATCTGTGCCCGCCGCAAAAGATTGAACCGGGAAAATTCCAAATGCGCTGTCACCCCCAACATTAAGCCGCAATAGTTCATATGGTACACCGCTCAACCGAAACTCACCACTTTCTCCTGCGACATAGCGCAAAATAGGAACAGGTCGCCGAGCATCCAGCGTCCACAAAACCATGCCGCAACTACCGCGCGGTAAATTGGAGTCGGGTAATCCTGTCAATTTTAACGCACTCGATTGTGTTAAAGAGCTCTCGGGCAATTTTGCCGGAATAGGCGTCGCCGGAATAGCATCCTTGACGAAAGGCTGCGTGTGCGCACATGCCGTTAAAAAGACGCCCACTAATCCGCACAAGGCAACACGAATGGACAATAAATCTTTCATTGATCAATTTCCTTTAAAACGCCTTGCGATTGTAGCCTAAGGCCATTTTCACTTTTTTCAAAGCCCACAATTTGAAGGGCTGCAACAATATCTGCGCGGGCAGCAATTACCTCGGCCTGAACGTCATAGGCTAGGTCTTGATCGAGTAAAAAGTTAAGTTTTACCGCATTCTCTCTCCCCTGCCCCTCTAGCGTCAATGCTAATTTATCATCAATGCACTCTATAGGGCCGCTAAGCAGAAAGTCATCTTGACGTAACCGACGCGCCATTGGTTTGATAAAATCACTGGAGAAATTTCCGAACGCATGGGTGCAGATACCATCTTTCATCTTCAAAGACTTGATACCAATATCTGCAATCCCGCCAAGCGGTTCGCCAAAAGCTGTAATCGCCTGTAATTGCGCCAACTCGATCTTAACATCCGTTTCTTTCAATTCATAAGTGTTGCGCCCTAAGATAAAAATACTATTTCCAGTGATACCACCGCCTACAAAATTTAAATTTAACTTTGCGCGCCCCCTCAACAACGACAGTAGCGACAATTTATAATGAACTCGGCCTACATAGTTTCCGCCCAGAGCAACATCGTTGATATGCCCTTTCCATAAACGCCCCTGGATATATGAATAGTGAAAATCAAGATTAGACTCGCCCCTTGGTCCTAGAATCCCTATCAGAAGTGAAGCAGGCGCATAAAATCCGGCCGAGAGGAAGGCCACAAAAATCAAGACAATCATTTTAATGTTTTTGAAAAACATAAAAAAACTCATAATCTATTTTCAGATAATTCTATCTGGTGCGCCGGGAGAACGATAATCGATCCGCTTTAATCAACGCCGGATTTCCACGAACACGGCTAATTCTAGCCTCCGTAACAACGGCCCCATAGAGGCGCTCAACATCAACAAGGTATTGATAAAACCGATCAGGCTCAGTCGCTGCTATCGAGATTTGAGCTTCTACATCATTACCATCCGTCGTGAGAACAATTAATTTTGCAGCTTGTGCACTCGACGTTAACGCACTTTTCAACGAAGTATTGATATCAACATTATCATTGCCATTTTGCTCATCATTAATTCCGTTTTGCCCATGAAGGCGCGCCGCAAGAATGACCTGTTCATACCCAACTTTAGCTTGGTTTGATTTTTCTTCACTCGCAATTTGCCAAGCCCGAATCGGGAGAAAAGCAAATTGGTAAACCACGAAGAGCCCACCAAAAATAAGCGCGAGTATCACCATTATCTGTTCACGTTTGCTAAAATTTTGCCACACCGCGTTCATTATAGTTGCACCCTCAATTCACCCGTAAATTGTCCATTTCTATTTTGATTTATTCGCCCTTCCTGCGCACGAAACCCCTTATTGCCCAGTTTGACTTTGAATATTTCAAGTGCTTCATAACTATCCATATTAATGACAAGCCGTACTTCCTGCCCCGGACCCGCAAAGTTAATAGCGTCAATTTGAATACCTTCCTGATCTTCTATGGCAGAGCCAATTGCTTGCCATAAACTCAAAAAACCAACGGATCGCGACTGTGTCGACAATACTTTTCTAGCATGAATAACGGCATTAATATCACTTGCCTCAGGAAATGCATTTTGATGAATCTGAGTTGATAATTGTACAAAACGTTCCGTATTACGACTAGTACGAACAGACTGAGCAATGACGTTTACAAAGAATATACCCACTAAAAGAAGCGCCGCTATTCCGGCCCCGCGCCAGGGCTGCAAACTTGCCTGCCAATTTATTTTCCGCGTATAGGCCCCCGTTAGAAAATTCGGGACTAAGGTTGATGACTGCAATGTCTTGACGATCAAGTCAGATAATATGTTTAAATCAACCTCTTGATGAATGATGTTATCGCAAGCATCATTTTGCTCGATAAGGCTATGTTCATCACTATTTTCATAAATTTCAATTTGATCAGGGGACCACAATTCCAAAACAGACGGTAATAAGTTTTGAGCCAAATCTCGCGGAGCTGTGAAACCGCCTTGATGATGGTTGACCATGACCATTTCACCATCCGAATATATAACAACACAATCTTTATCATGACGAGTGTCACAAATAGGCAGGGCCAGAAAATCAGCGCTTAAAACTTTAGGATACAGATCCATTTTGGCAAAACAATCATGCCACTGATCCATTATCGATTTCGCCACAGCAAGGCACAAACCCATTTGTGTCTCATTAGATCCATCTTGACTTCGAAAATCTTTTACCGATGTCGCAATATGCACATTTTCAATATCTTCCGCTAAACTATCTTCGAGTAGATATTTTGCAGCAGATTTAAACGAGGCTCTCCCCTTTGGAGGAGACGGAATGAGACGGTAGGTTGTAAGATCGCCAGGCAAAAATGCATAAATTTCATCACCTGGCTGTAAATAGTTTTCGCTAACTAATGCCGGATAGGACGATGCATTACCAGAGGCTAAATTTTGCCCATGATCATTCACCCGTATCCACTTTAGTGGTAATTCCGGGGCCTTACCCAATAACAATATTAGCTTCACAGCCACTCAATCACTCCCATAACGACGCGAAAGCACAGTCAGTTGATTATCGCGCGCAACGTTAAATAGCACAGTGGATTGAAACAATGTCTTACCAAGAACCAGATTGATACGCGCTTGTAAGCGCATTGATCGCGTTGAAAGACGCTCAGAACGAAGTGCCGGGGGGGCAGAAAGACCTGTAATTATGGGGGAACTTAACAAGTCATTAACAGTCTCATAGCCCCCAGGAGGGCGCCGCTCAATGAGTAGGGCCGCATCGTTTAAGGATATCGCGCCCTGGAAAACACCGACAAGAATGGGGGCATCTTGTGGGCGCAACATATTGATATTGACTGTGTGGGGATCTGAAGTTTCACCAGCACAAACATACGGAGCGATCGCAGCCATTAAGCTTTGGCTAACACCCATCATTGTGCGTAGCTCGGACTTATCAGCAATTAAATTGTTTGCAGGCCGATATGGAGCCGGCAATCGTAAATAACGGTTATCCTCCGCTCCCCCAGGACCAGGATCACCGTTAGAATCTAGCCAATCAATGATTACAATTGCGAGTTGGCGGGCATCATTTTCCGTCACGCCAACAGCATTTAAAATCATAACAAATTCATTAATCCTTAGCTCTTGGACGCTGATTTCATCATTCGTAGATTGGTCATCATTATTCGGCGTTAATAGAGAGTTTAAGTTAAAACAGCGATTTGCGTCTGCAAAAATAATCTCTCCGCTCTCCCCTTGATTTACGGCTAAAGCAGAAAGATCAAAACTTTCAACAGCCCATGGATCATCTAGGCTCATAATGTTGGGGCGTAGATTGAGGGCATCGCTCAACAGCCGAGAGGCTAACACTTCCGCACTAAAGGAATGCCAGATTAACTGCGAGCGCGCAAAATCATTGCGCGAGCGTGCGGCAGATAAATTTGTTTGTTCTGTTAAACCGACAGCAATCACCGATAAAGTGGCCACCAACAACAAAACGATAATTAGGGCTGCCCCTTTTTGTTTGTGGGTTTTGCAGACTCTTATCTCTTTGCGAGCTCTACTCATTTTCCGACGATGATCGCCTGAGTAAGAATGAAACTTGATTTTTTTCATGCCCCTAATGTCCCGATCCAAAATCGCATTGATAACGCGCCATAAAGGGGTTTTGAAAACTCTAACTCGATCGCAATTGGTGGTGATGGCATCGTCTCATCATTGCGTATGCCAATGGGCCAGCTCTCAACCCATTGCGATTCACCATTCACAAATTCGTTTAAGAATTTAATTTCTAAAGATGAAACATCTTTCATGATGACTCGCTCAATGCGCGTTCCAGTTGATTGGGGCTCTGGAGCTTCATCTAGAAAAAATCTGGCTCTGCGGATGAGCTGATCCCCTTTGTATAAATACTCCACAAATTGTAATTCTGAGCGGGGTTCACGATACGCTGGATTACGCCAAGCCCCTCTCACAAATCTCAACAGGATGCGTTCATCAGAGTCAAAATTACGATTATTAGCAAAATCACCCCCGGCAAAAGGGGAAAGCTCAGGGGTACCAAACTCATCTCGGGTTATTCTGGGAACCATCTGGTTTAAATCATCTTTGAGTAAAGCACGTAAAACCTGATAATTTTGTAAATTCTGGTCGCGTTCGCGCAATTGTTCACTCGATAATAAACCGATGCGCAATGATGCAATCACACCACTTACAATCAGTGAAAAGATGAATAGCGACAGGATGACTTCGACCAAAGTAAACCCGGACGATTTTTTAATAGTGTGATGATGTGTTTTTTTCATCTTTGGCGCTCGGTCTTTAAGGTCGTAATAGTAGAACGGATAGTTCTGGAACCTTGTTTGCGCACCTCTATGGTAATCGAAATCAAACCATCTAAACTTGTTTCGCTAATGATCGTTCGAACACCCCACACTCTGTCACCTGCGGAAATTTCTTGATCTTCCTCTCCTCTAATCAACGGAAGTGGATTTGCCAGCGCTTCAATCATCATGTTATCCGCAACAATAGACGCGATCAAACGTTCTTCTCCGTCCGCCGCATAGCGAGTATTTTGACCAATCAAAACCAGTAAAGATGCTGTCGTGACGCCCATAATCAAAAGTGCCATTAAAGTTTCAATCAACGTGAACCCACGCTGGTGATAAATATTATTCGATTTAACCATCCTGGCCACACCTGACAGATAGCTGTCCGTTTGCACTCAACTGTACAACCCAATGTTGTTCATATCCTGAAAATTGAGCGATCAGAGGGATATCCTCGCCGATCGGATGGAATTGAAATTCGGGAATCACTGTTGATGCTTTGTCTGGTGAAGGCGCAAAAAATGATCCTTGGCGCGCCAAAATTTTATCATTTTCTGTTAAACGCATTGCAAAACTTGTTCGATCTGTATCTTGCTTTGTCACGTTCATCGAGATTTCTGAGTCAAGTTTCCATTCTCCAAGAATTTTGCTCTCGATATCAATCCATTCCCCGTCATTATATCGACTGAACTTGTATCCCGTCGGCATGATCATTAATCCAATAGATTGACTGGATAAAATTGCTTCATCAGATGCTGCGTTCAACCTTGCCGCAAACCTTTCCGCTTCCCGTTTTGTATTTTGTCCCGCTTGCGGCGTATTCAGCACAACCACAGAAACAGATAAACCCAGTATAAACAATGCCAGCAACAGCTCTACGAGCGTGACACCAAATTGATCATATTTTTCTTCAGTGATGTTTAATTTTTTGACCAATTTCCAATATCCGAGTTTTTACCCGTACCGCCAGCTTCGCCATCAGCCCCGAAAGTATATATATCAAATATAGAGCGCTCTCCTGGATAGCGATATTGATAAGGCCGCCCCCAGGGATCATTGGGAAGGTTACGCAAATATCCCCCTTCGCGGTACTGATCTGCGCGCAACAAGCTTTGCGGCGCCGCTTGCAAAGCCGATAAACCATCATTAGTAGACGGATAATCTTGTAAATCGAGATGATATTGCTCAAGCGCTGTCTCAATAATGCGTACATCCGCAAGCGCTTTGCGTTGATTAGCCTTGTTTTGCTCTGGGGCAAGATTTTGGATCGCAATCGCACCGACCAAACCGATGATAAATACCACGACTAACATTTCAACCAATGTCACCCCTGCCTGATTTCGTCGCGTTATCGAATTTTTCATCTCAACTCACTCCTGATAGATGCCAACATCTCATTTTAGAATATTACCCCCCAGATGCCAAAGAATTCAACTGTAATGTCGGCAACATAATCGACAAGACAATCACCATCACGATAAGTCCCATCGCGACGACGATAATCGGCTCAAGAACACGTAAACCAACAGTCGTAACCGTCTCAAACTCGTTCTCCAGATGGTCTGCGGTTTTATCAAGTAATTTTGGTAGTTCTCCCGATTTTTCACCTGCGGCAACCATATGGGTCATCATCGGCGGGAGAACATTGGCCTTGCGCAATCCCGTCGATAATCCCGCTCCTTCACGCACCATCGTAATGGTGTCATCAAGACGTGCTTTGATAAACTGATTAGAAATTGTTCTTTGAGCGCCTAAAAGTGCATCAATTAAAGGGGCGCCGCCGGCAAAAAGAGTGGCCAGTGTACGACCAAATCTGGCCGCCTCAAGACCACGAAGGAGTTTACCGATCAAAGGTAAATTCAATAAATAGCGATCAAATCTTAGCTTTAGAACAGGGCTTTTTAACGCCCACCATCCGGCGAGACTAATGACAAGGAAAACACCAATGGCACTAACCCCATAATTGGTGATCGCATTTGATATCGAAATCACGAATTGAGTAACAACAGGGAGCTCGGTATCAAAATCTTTAAATTGCTCAACAATCTCGGGAACAACGAAACGCATTAGCGCAATGACGACCCCTAAGGAAACCGTAGCAAGGATTGACGGATAAATTAATGCCGTCAACGCTTTTGACTGGATCGCACGATTTTTCTCCAACATGTTCGCAAGGCGCGATAAAACTGCACCGAGATCACCAGAAGTTTCACCAGCACTGACCACAGCCCGATAAAGAGATGAAAATGACTTTTCATGCTCAGCTAACGCATCAGCCAATCGCCACCCTTCCAAAACGCGCTCTCGGATGGATAAAATCAATCTTCTCGTTTTCTCGCGATCACTCTGTTGTGCAACCGCATTTAACGCCTCTTCCAGAGGCACTGCCGTTTCAATTAACGTCGCAATTTGGCGTGTAATAAGCACCAACTCTTTTCCACCCAAAGACTGTTTATGTGTTGCTACACTAAATTTCAGATAATTGTGTGTTCCAATACTATTTTTTGGATTAGAGGCACTGGAATTATTAATATTAATCGGGGTGAGCGATTGAGAGCGCAACGTCTGGCGCGCATCACGTGGATTATCAGCCTCAATAATGCCGCGGTGGCTTTTACCGTTCACATCCAAGGCTTGATATTCAAAGGTCGCCATTGCCCGCGCCTCTAAAATGTTCAGTAAATTGATCGTTTCTCAATTTATATTCGATACTACCCTCTTGGCTGATCACGCGAATAACTTCTTCCATCGAAGTAACCCCGGCAATCACATGGTCAAACCCTGCTTGCGCAAGCGTATGCCCATTAGAGAACGCGTGAGCGACCATCTCTTTTTCACTCGCTTGGTCATGGATCATAGCCTTTAGATGATCATCAACATGCATCAACTCATAAACACCAACCCGGCCTTCATATCCTGACTCATTACATCGACCGCAACCCTTAGGTTTGAAAAACATAACATTTTGATTGAGCATCACGCCAACACGCTTGCGCTCACCCTCATCAGGTTCGTATCCGACCTTGCAAGCCGGACAAAGACGTCGCACCAACCGTTGCGCCATCACCCCAGCAAGAGTAGAAGACAATAAAAATGGTTCAACCCCCATATCACGAAGACGCGTCACCGCCCCGATAGCTGAATTTGTATGGACAGTCGATAACACCAAATGTCCGGTCAATGACGCCTGAACAGCAATTTCTGCGGTTTCACTATCGCGAATTTCACCCACCATCACGACATCCGGGTCCTGACGTAAAATTGCACGCAAACCAGCGGCAAAACTCATCCCAACTTTCGGATTTATCTGGGTTTGCCCAACTCCATCAACAGCATATTCGACCGGGTCCTCTACAGTAAGAATATTACGCCCGGGATTATTCAGCAAAGAAAGCCCGCCGTATAAAGAAGTTGTTTTACCCGACCCCGTAGGCCCGGTCACCAAAATGATACCATTTGGACGCTGTAAAAGTTGTTTAAAACGATTAAGTGTTTTTGTTGGCATTCCCAGTTCATCAAGATCTAACTTAGCCGCTTCTTTATCCAGAATCCGCATGACCACGCGCTCACCAAAACGCGCCGGCAGTGTAGATACCCGGACATCAACAACCTTACCGCCTAATGCAAGAGAAATTCGGCCATCTTGCGGGACCCTTTTTTCAGCAATATCAAGGCGTGCCATCACCTTTAAGCGAGACGTAAACACCGCTATCATCCGCGCTTGTAAACTCAATACTTCACGTAATACGCCATCAATTCTGAACCGCACAGATAGATTGGTTTCAAAGGGTTCAACGTGAATATCAGAGGCTTTTACTTTTACCGCTTCTGCAATTAGCGCATTGATCAACTTGATAACGGGAGCATCATCCTGCGTATCTAATAAATCAGCGGTTTTGGGCAAGCCTTCGGCAATAGCGGAAAGGTCATCCTGATCGCTTAAATCGAACTCATCAGAATTAATACCCTCAGCAGAGTATATTTCAGATAAACGACGCTCAAATGCCTCTTCTGGTAGGATTTCAATTCTAACCGTGGCGCCTAAGCATCGCCCAGCTTCCAAAACAGCAAAAGGATCCGGCTTTGACCTGGCCCCTAAAATAATTGGGCGTGAATCTCGGTCGAGAACAATTAAGCCAAACTCTTTTGCAAAAGAATATGACAAAGTCTTATCTATAATCCCAACACCCTCTTCAATAGGATCCAGTCCCTGTGCTTTAGAGGGGGGAGTGTCTCTATCTAATGATGGATCAAAAGAAGTCATATCAATTTTCTCGAAAGTAGCCTCTTATGTGTGAGATAAGCGCCGTAACAATTATCCCTAATTTTGAGGCTCATCTTTGCTTGGAATGCCCGTAATATCATTCAAGAACCGATTAAAATCTTGTTGTGCGCGCGCATCATTCAAAACCTCCTGAGCGCGGATATAATCAAATTTACGCCTTGTCGCCTCCTGTCCGCTGGCTCTGTCGCGTAAAATAGTGGGCCGGATAAAAATCATCAAATTATTACGCACTTTTGAACGTGCTGATGTTTTAAACAAATTCCCAATAGCCGGAATGTCCCCAAGGAACGGTACTTTGTTTTCTTGAATCGCCTGATCATCACTGATCAGACCGCCTATCACCAAAATATCACCGCTATCAACCAGCGCTGTAGTCGTCAAAACGCTATTATTTGTAATAAGGTCAGTAGACGACGCAATAATTGGCCCTGCAATACTCGATATTTCTTGGCGAATTTGCAATGATACCGTACCTCCTTCAGTAATTTGCGGCGTGACTTCTAAAATAACGCCTACTTGCTCGCGCGAGACCGTTCGAAACGCATTCGAAAAATCATCACCGATCTGCTCACCCGTTGTTATCGGGATCTCTTGGCCATCTGATAAGGAAGCCGTTTCATTATCCAACGTTACCACGGAAGGGGTCGATAAAACTCTTGAGGAGACATCCGTTTTTATCGCAGTTAAAAGAGCCGCAAAGACATTACCGTCCCCGAACGTACTTGCACCGCCAAAGCCAAAACCGTTAATTCCAAGGAGCGAAGCCACAGCGGCAGAGGTCAAAGACGATGTAAAATCAGCCCCCAAAGCATCAGCATTTTCAGTCGTGACGGTCGTCGCACCGTCAACAACCGCAGTTGTTGCAGGAGGGTTCAGCGCCCCCGTAAAAGCAGCTCCTGCAGCACTTAGAATATTTGGGCTTTGTCCGGAAACATTGGTTGAAACCGGAATATTATCGCCGCCAATAAAATATTGCACACCAATTTCACGCGCCGTTGAATCCGAAATATCGACGATGATCGCTTCAACCAAAACTTGCGCACGGCGAATATCCAACTGCGATAAGATCGTTTCAACTTCACGGCGTAAAATATTATCGCCGTTCACGATAATAGAATTGGTTGGTGCATAAGCAGAAATCACACTCGGCGTTGTAGCGCCACCCGGATTGCCACCAGCTGCAGTTCCTACATTTTGAGATACTCTTTGCCCCAACAATTCACGCAATAAGGGTAATACCTCTTCAACATCAGCATGCTTTAACCCAATCACGGCAATATCATTTGAACTCTCGTCTTGCCGATCTAACTCTCCGATGACTTGGGTGAGCTGCGCCATTAAAGTTGGCTCCGCGCGAATTAGTAGAGAATTTGAAACATCCACGGGTGTAATAGAAATTCTTGACCCATTACCTCCCCCCTCTTGTGTTAAATTTTGGGCAACATTGCCAAGAACAACAGCAACATCGCGAGCAGAAGCATATTGCAAAGAAATCGTCTTGAAAGCCCGTGCATCAACATCCAGTGATTTAATCACTTCAGCAATACGCGCCATATTGCTTGTATTATCGACAATGATCAGTGAATTATTAGAACGAATTGCAGTTGCTACAGCACCCTCGCTATTGATCTGGGCAATATTTCGCGCTGCTTCCTGCGCATCAATATGTTCAAGACGGAAAATTCGTGTAATTAACCCCCCTTGATCATCACCATTGCCAACTGGCCCTGCTCTGCGCTGTGCTTGATTGATCGGAACGATAGAATACCGACCATCATCTTGAGGCGTAGCAACAAATCCATTTTGGCGTAATAAATCTTGAAACAAACGCCAAGCCTCATCTCTGCAAACGGTAAATCCTGGAGGCGTTTGAAGCGAAATTTGACCATTTACGGATCGGTCCACAGAAATCGCCCGCCCCGTATTAATCGCCATCTCTTTTATCACCGCGCGAATATCTGTATCGACATAATCGACACTGATGTCACACACATCTTCTCGGGCTTGATTGGGACGAGATTGCGCCATTGAGCCTTTCGCGAGGCCCATACACATAAGGGCAACCATGGTCAAACAAGAAGCGGTTCTTGACCAGTGATTTAAAACTTTATTTTTGTTCTTCATAACAAACTCATTACTCGTCAATTCACCCAAATCCACTCAAGAGAATTATATTTTCTGCTTACTGAACAAATTTACTATTTTAGTTTTACAGTCTCAAATGCTGTCATTCTTGTTTTGCATTTGTTCATTCTCTTGCCTCTAAAACAATATCGATTGATTTTGGCACTCCCTCTCTTTCAACTAAAATTGAAAGCGTTCCACTGTTTGACAACTCAGCCATCATTGCATTTACCCGTCGCAACTGTTTTGGTACGGGACTTCCATTAATATTAATCAAACGATCTTGTGCAACCAATCCTATTTGCGCAAAGGCTTCACGGTTTTTACCAGGTACAAGAAATAGTCCTTGCTCACCATTTGGTAATGCCCTTAGCCGTAAAGCAATAATTTCTCGCAACTCATCTGCTCGCCCATCTGTTGAGCGCTCGAGAGCAGCAAGTTCATTCTCATTGGTCCTCGACAAAGGCTCAGTTTGTGTTTTCTGATTACCGCTTCTTCGACGCTGTGCCCGTCCGTGCCCAGATGATGAAGGCGGCGCTATTGGCCGGGATGCTCTTCGGTTAGGCTCATACCCCTCTAGTCGCAAGGCCTCACGGACCCCGTCACGCTCAATAATCGCCTCCCCGCGATTAAGTGCAACCAAAACCACACCATTTGCAACTTCATCATTAATACCAAAAACATCCTGCCCGCGTTCCTGATTGTTTCCTATATTCACGTCAATAATGGCTGTACTATTTTCACCATCCAAACGAACACCGTGGAGCGTTAAATCCAAACTGGTCTCTACGATCTCTTCTTGAGTTACGATTTTGTTTTCAACAACTACAGCAGCCATTGTAAAGAACGGGTTTGCAGATGCTGTTGCTTGAGTATTTGTGTACGCAATGGCACGTTGGGAAATGATATCAGGTGCTGTTTTAGGGGCGTCAAGCGGCGTAAAAATTATCCAGAATGTTTTTGTCAATAAAACAACAAGTAAAATCAAAAACAGCCATTGCACGAAAATTGGGACCGCATTGGTCGAGATTAACCGCCATGACCAAAACTGAGCTTGATCAACGAGTTTATTTTTTCTCACAAAATGTGCCATTACTGCTGGCAACCCTGCCTCCAATATCACGTTAACAAAAAAACACCTGTACGAATTTCTGTCTCAAAATAGGATAAAAGCGTTACTAAATAGCCAAGATCACTTGTAAAATAGCCGAAGAAAGACAATGTTCTCAAATGCCTAAGAATAGATAGACCGATAGCATGACACAAATGCTAACGATTATTAACATTTTTTTGAAAACCTTTAAAAACAACGTACTGAAGACTTTTACGGTCTAAGGCAGCAACAAATTGGCAATGATTCAACGCTACAATCTGTTCGCCCAAGTGCTGAACCAAGTAAGATCCGATATGACCTCAATTGCCCTATATAGCCTTGCCGGTTTGATCGGACTGGTTATTGGTAGCTTTTTAAACGTTCTCATCTACCGTGGGCCATCAACATGGGGCTTGTTGGATGAAGACCGTGGCAGCTTATGGGGACCGCGTTCACAATGTCCAAATTGCCGTTATGTAATTCCAAGTTGGCGCAATATACCCGTTTTAAGCTACTTCCTACTAAAAGGGAGATGCGCAAATTGCGCCGCAACCATTCCTTATCACTATCCTCTCGTTGAAATATTAGGCAGTGCGGCCGCTATAATCAGCCTTGCTGTGTATGGCTTCAATATTGAAGCCATTTTTGCCGCTCTATTCATGTGGACATTAATTGCCCTTGGATTTATTGACCACCAGACAGGATTTTTACCCGATATGTTGACACTGCCTCTGATTATCGGAGGTCTCATCATCAATGGATTTAATCTTTATACCCCCCTCAACGAGGCAATCATCGGGATGATCGTTGGTTATGTGACTTTCTGGGCGATCGCAGCCTATTATAAACATTTACGCGGCAAAGACGGCCTTGGCTTAGGAGATGCCAAACTATTGTCTGCCCTTGGAGCATGGTGTGGTTGGACCGCACTTGCCCCCATCGTCCTCATTGCATCCGTAAGCGCCCTTATTTGGGTTGGTGCTACCGCCCTTTCCGGTCGCTCTATATCCAATGAAAGTATCATCCACTTTGGCCCTGCACTCGCTATGGCTGGCATTGGCGTGTTCATAAGCAGGAGCCTTACCCCATTTCCTTTTTAAATGCCAAACGCCCCTTTAATACCATCAATTAAAAGCTGCACAGACAGAGCGGCCAAAATGACACCTAAAATTCTAGTTAACGCCCCGGCGATACTCTCCCCCATAGCTTTCACAATGGGCCCGGCCGCCAGAAAAATAAACAAACAAAGAATGAGGTTTGCAGCCAGCGCGCTCAATACCATTGATCTTTCCAACCAATTATTTGCATCAGACATGTAAAACATTGCCGTGGCGATTGTGCCAGGCCCTGCAATCATCGGTATACCAATTGGGAAAACCGAAACATCATCAGGGTCTTCAGGCGTCATATCCGAGGCCATGACATCTTCCGCCCGGTTCTCACGACGTTCCGTACGTTTTTCAAACACCATATCCAATGCTATGAGAAACAACAAAATTCCGCCTGCTGCACGAAAAGCATCAATTGAAATGTGCATAGCCCCTAAAAGCCAGGCGCCGCCAAATGCAAATGCGTAGACAATAATCGCAGCAACGAACACAGACTTGAAGGCCATCCGCTTTCTATAGGCTTTGTTCCCACGCGCTGTTAATGTCGCAAAAACAGGCGCTACACCGACGGCATCAATAAGGACGAAAAAAGTTACAAAACTAGCTGTAAACAGAGCGAGCACGGCAATATTCCTGCGTTGTATTGATATAATATTCCGCTCTACGCCAATGTATTGAGATGCACAATATTTTTTTGAAAATGCCGTGATGAAACAACGTTCTTTTCAAAAAAAAAACAGCAATTGAGATGATACCCATTTGCTGTTTGATCATTTTAAAATTATTTTGCGCGGATATCAGCCTTCAGAACGCATAGAGACGATCTTGGTTGGGGAATTTGGAGGCTCCCCCTTTTGGGCCTCATCAACGGCTTCCATACCGCTAACGACCTTGCCCCAAACAGTATATTGAGTATCCAGAAAAGACGCATCATCAAAACAAATGAAAAATTGACTATCTGCACTATTAGGATCTGCCGCCCTTGCCATCGAGCAAATGCCCCGCTGATGACTTTCATCATTAAATTCGGCATTAATATTTTTACCCGATCCCCCAGTGCCATCACCGCGCGGGCAACCCATTTGCGCCATAAATCCATCAATCACGCGATGCAAGGTCAGGCCATCATAGAAACCATCATTAGCCAGTTTGCAAATATGGGAAACATGATTGGGGGCTTTGTCAGGGAATGTTTCAATGGTCACATCCCCAGTCTCAAGTTTTAATAATAGAGTTGGATTCACAGTTTTACTTCTCCGTTAACACGTGTTGGAACCTTTATATCGCACATATCACGTACAAGGCCATCTTTAACTTTTCCTGTTGCTTCCAGATATTTTTTGAAATCAGGATTATCTGTTCTAAAAACTTCCACTTTGGGGCGCTCAGCTTCTGGCATCTCCGAGGCCAAACGCACACGCACAATCGGCGTTGGCCGTGTTGGTGGCTCACCTCTGGATATTCTTTTAGAATGACGAAATCCGTCAACCACCCAACCCCAAACAGAGTATCGACTATCCAGGCTTTGCCGGGCATCACCAATTACGAAGAAAAACTGACTATTACCGGAGTCAGGATTTGTCGCCCTCGCCATGGACATGGTCCCCGGGCAATGGACGCCCCACAAATCAACCTCTCCATCACTTAAAAAACTGCCAAGACTTGTTGGCTGTGCCGCGACTGGGAGACCATCAATGTATCCCACCTGCGCAGCAATACGATCTCGCCCAATGACTGTAAAACCATTCGTCACCTTTAAGTCTTTTGTAAATTCACCCTTGATATCTGGTTTGGTAGATCCCCCGGTCCCATCTCCATTAGGGTCTCCGCCCTGAGCCACGAAACCTTGAATCACACGGTGAAAATAAAGCCCATCATAAAAGCCCTCACGAACCAAATCGCGCACCCGGTTTGCATTAATCTGTGCCAGATCAGGACGCAGCTCAATCACAACTTCGCCAGACGGTAAATCCATCACCAATGTATTTTCAGGATCAAGCGAGCGCCAAGCCTCATCCTCAGCTTCGGTGATTAATTTTACCTTTTCTTGCAGTGCTAACAGTAGCTTCAAGCGCTTTTTCTTGTTTTGCGCTTCTGCGTCTTGAAGCCCTGAAACCATTAAAACACAGGAAAACCCCAAAATGCCCGCACATGTCAAAACCTGTTTAACATTTTTTGGCATTGAAAATTTGGTGAGAATATTCTTAAAAATCATTGACCCTGAAACTCCTTAAGCCATGATGATCGCGGTCGCGATTACCTTATACATTAGCGCCCATTGAATACTATCGAAAAAGACGCATTTCAGCAACCAAACTGCTGAAGCGCCGACACATAGCCCGTTTTGCGCCCATCTGCTAAAAGGAATAGCAATACTTACTCTAACCGATCTATAGCAAATGCAACGAATTCTCGTTTAAAGCGCCTCCAATTCAAATTGAATTGCCGAGGCGCTTTAACAGGCTGCTGAAAAAGTCTCCAGATTTAGGGCAAATCGTGATT
>CAYZLR010000060.1:0-21533 GCA_964479275.1 uncultured Caulobacterales bacterium | reverse complement strand
ATGCCCTGCTATTCAAACCATGAAAACTGAAGTTTTTCAGCTGCCTGTTAAAGCATTTGGCGTGCCTGCGGGAACCAGTTGAACTGCAATAAATTCTAAAAAAGAAAGACTTAAAACACCTCCGCATCCCATGGAGTCAAAGAGGTGCTGTATGCTACTCTATTGTTTTGTCGTATTTGCCGAAGGGTGAACCGGTAGTCAATTGATCTGGAAATGCTTTCGGTTGGTTCAAGCTTACCAGAGCCAAAGGACATCCCGGCTGGATTTGACCCTTCTCAAAGCATAAAGCGAATACGGGGGCTGAAAATAATACTTAAAGAGTTAATGTTAAACTGATGGGAGCATGGTCAGAGGGTTTTGTCCAGCCGCGCACGTCGTCATGGATTTTATAATTCTTTGCGCCCCCTTTTGTGGATGCGTCTTTTAATGACGGGCTCACCCAAATATGATCTAAGCGGCGGCCACGATTGGAGGCGCGCCAGTCTTTTGATCTGTATGACCACCAACTAAAAAGTTTTTCAGGTGAGGGATATAATTCTCTAGCGATATCTGTCCATTGACCAGCGTTCAGTATTTTTGCCATATGGTTAACTTCAATCGGTGTGTGAGAGACGACTTTGAGGAGTTGCTTGTGAGACCAGACATCTTGTTCGTCAGGGGCAACATTGAAATCCCCAACAATAATACGATGAGCTGTTGTTTTTTGTTTAAGGTTTTTAGACCAACTCGCCATTTCGCTCATAAATTTTAACTTGTGATCGAATTTTGGATTTACCGCAATGTCAGGTTCATCCCCACCCGCAGGGACATAAAAATTGTGAAATTCGATTAAGTCATCAACCATAACGCTGATGTGGCGTGCATCACCCATTTTGCAATAGTCGGTTCGTTTGACTTTCGATAAAGGGAGGCGCGAGATTGTTGCAACACCGTGATAAGCTTTTTGTCCGGCTACCGCAATGTGTTCATAGCCAGCGGCGTGAATGGCTTTTTCTGGAAACTGATCATTATTACACTTGATCTCTTGAAGCGCGAGAACATCTGGTTTTTCTTGTTTTAAAAATTCAACTACCTGATCAATCCGTAAGCGTACTGAATTGATATTCCAGCTGGTGATTTTAATTTTTCGAGCCACAGCGAGTTTGTCTCCAATTATAAAGCGGTATGATAGAAAAACTTTCAAAAGCCATAAAGCGGTTTTATGGCTTACTTGACTTTGTCTGAGTCCGCTAGGCAGATATGATAAAAAGTGTTCATCTCCTGGCTATCATTTCTATAATTTTACGTGCCAAAATCGCGTTTTTATTCAGATCAGCGCATAAGTTTTTCTGTTATCGTTATGTGTTTTCGTATTTTACCAACACAATGGGTTAGCTTGCTTGATCTCAGTAACGAACACTTTGGTCATTTTGATAGGGCGCGTGATCCAGAGGCGTGACCAGTCCCATATTGCGAACGGTTTGCCAAACCTGATCCGCGCTCACAATAGAGGGCCCGTCTGTTACATCAATGCGAACCACGTGACAGCCGGAACGGTGAATTTCTGGATCGTCAAAACCGGATAAGAGGACGCCATGACACCCCATACTTAACGCCATATACATTTCGTCAGCGTGATCGCTGACAAAGAAGCTGGCTTTTTCGGCTAATGCAGCTAATTGCAAATGATCAGATTTGCCCGAAAGATCTACAAGATCAGGGGCAAGAGACGAGATGTCGTCACCAAAATCTTGCAAGTCATGTCCGCCAATCAAAACCGGTGTCACGCCATGACGTCCCATATGATTGGCCAGATCTGCATAGCGTTCAGCGGGCCAGCGCCGCTCACTGTCTTTAGAGGCAAGCAATAGTCCATATTCTCCTGCGAGCCCATACCAGGAGGGCTGCATGTTTGCGCTATCTTTTCTCGCGGCAAGGGCCCAAGCAAAATCGGGTTGCCGATCCAGCGTATTGAGCCCTAGAGACTGGGAGAATTTTTGTGTATCCGGGAGAGCAATGCCGCCTTGTTTTTTGACTTGACGAGGGGAGGGGGCACCTACGGAATACCATTTCGGGCGTAAAATCCCCAACCCGGCATGAATTTTTTTCGAGTTCTCATCACATGAGAGGTCATAAATTCGGCTAAATTTTGACCGCTTGATTTGTGAAAGCAATGATTGACGGGCAATTCTATCTTCCAGTCTCGGTAACGGCGCGATTTGGTCAAAATAAGGTGCTGCGCGTGCCAGGCGCTCCAATTCACGCGCCGTTAAAAGACTAATAACCGCATCAGGGTTGGCTTCTCGGATCGTCGCGAAGAGTGGTTCCGCAGCTACAAATCCGGCAAGTGTATCGGTTTTAATGATGAGGATGTTCTTATTCGATTTATTGAACATTTATGAGACCTCAACTGGATGATCGGTTGGCTTGAAGGGGGGCTGGGACATCATGCTTTCATATAATGCAAGCGTGCTGCCAGTCATGTTTTGTGCCGTATAATGGCGCAAAACGTGATTTTTTGCGGAGTTTCCGAGCGTTTTGCGCCCCTCGGTAGACATTTGGCACAGTTTTGCGATGGCTGTTGCCAAAGCATTTGCGTCATTTGGGGGCACTAGCCACCCGGTTTCGCCGTCTTTAATCGTTTCTTGTGCCCCCCCGTGATCACTTGCAATCACCGGTTTTGCCATCGCACCGGCCTCTACAGCGACCCTTCCGAAAGCTTCAGGTCTTGTTGACGGTACTAAGACGCCATCTGCGCCATGATAAGCGGCAGGCATGTCCTCGCAATGTCCAACAAAATGAACCAGTTCACTAATCCCGTAATCTACCACCATTTTGCGCAAAACCCTCTCGAGCTTGCCGCCTTCTTGATTAGAAACACTTTGAAACGATGTCTCTTCATTGAGGCGCCCACCACAGAAAATTAACCTTAAATTGGGGGACTGACCAGCCCTGTTTAATATTTTCACCGCATTTATTGCCACTTCATGCCCTTTCCACGGGCTCATGCGCGCCGGTAATAGGAGTTTTACAGGGGAACTGGTTGAAGTTGTGACGGAGTCCGGTATTGGCCAATGTCGGGTGACTGCCCTTAATCTATCACGTGTCATGGCTTGGGGGGAAAATTGTGTGATATCTGCGCCGCGAGGGATAACACTCATACGCTCGCTTAACGGTTTCTGGTCTGCATTGGAGTGATGATCAGCCCCAAATGTTGCCAATATTCTGGATTTGGTGAAGTGGGAATTGGCAATCACGTGATCGCCGCGCACCATTGATGAGTTATAAAATGTTTTGATACGAGAGCCTGCCCGATAAGCGCCATGGTAGGTTGTGACAAAGGGGATGGACAAGGCGCGACTGACGGGCAGGCATGACCAGGCAGGGGCCCGAGAGCGGGCATGTATCAAGTTAACTTGTTCTGCCCGGGCAACTTTTTTTAATCTCGTAACATTTTGCGCCATTACGACCGGGTTTTTACTGTCCACGGGCAGTTCAAAATAGCGCCCCCCCGCAAGGGTGATTTTTTCTGCATTGTGCCCCCCTTGACTTACGACGATCGAGCGGTGTCCCGCATTAATCAAAGCTTGATTGATTTCTATTGTCGTGCGTTCCGCTCCGCCTGCATTGAGGTGAGGGATGACTTGCATAATTGTGAATTTTGAATCAACCATATTATTCAATATGAACTATGTTATGGGGTAATCACAAGCTGGAAGAAGGTGTTTGTCATGAGTGATGCAGAACAAATGGATCCCGGTAAACCGGATTTTATAGAGGGTTCAAATGGGAAAATAGCGTTTCGCAAAATAGAGGCGAGCGCTCAAGGATCCGATTTACCAGGCTTGGTTTGGCTTGGAGGATTTCGCTCCGATATGCTGGGCTCGAAAGCAGAAACGCTAGCCATGCATGCCGGTAACACAGGGCAGGGATATCTACGCTTTGATTATACCGGACACGGAGAATCGGAAGGCGCATTTAGAGAGGGGACAATTTCCAAGTGGCGAGATGATGCGATCCTGGCAATAGAAAACTGTACAAAGGGACCACAATTATTGGTGGGCTCTTCTATGGGCGGATGGATATCCATGTTGACCGCATTGGAAATTCCTGAGCGGATTGCGGGAATGATACTGATTGCCCCTGCTCCCGATTTTACGGAAAAATTGATGTGGGCCAATATGGATCAGGCACTGCGTAAAGATATTATAACCAAAGGATTTGTTGAGAGGCCTTCGGACTATTCGGACGAACCTGAAATCATCACACATGAATTGATCGAAGATGGCCGCAAAAATCTTGTATTGGACAAAAAGATAAATATCAAAGGGCCAATTAGAATATTGCAGGGAATGCGTGATGCGGATGTGCCGTGGTCCCATGCTCTTGAGGCTATAGAGTGTTTTGAAAGCGATGATATCACCGCCAGCCTGATCAAGTCTGGGGATCATCGTTTGTCGCGTGATGAAGATTTGAGTCGTCTAATCCAGGTGATTGATGAACTTAACGAAAAAATCCGCTTGTGATGCAAGAGATGCCAGCATTACCGATAGCTGTGACCGCGCGGGGATTATCGATCTCCATTAAAGAGCGAACAATCTCAACCGGACCAGAAGCGGAGGCAACTGAAAATGTATACCGAGTGAGATCGATAAGATCATCTTGAGAAAGGTTTTGTTCCAAATCTCCGGCCATGCAAGAGGCTGTTTCAGGAGGCAAGCCAATGGCTTGTAAGCGATTATCGAGAGTTGCACTTGCAATTGTGGTGCATGACGCCAATAGAGTGAGGGTTATACTCAATATGCCGATGGTTTGAAGGTGTGATAATCGTTGCGTAAAATCCATGAGTGCCAACCTTGTTTGGGGATCAATTTGAGATCGTTATAATTATTGTAGACTGTTTTTTACACCGGAAACAGTGTCGTTTAATATCTTGATATCACGGTGAAGCGCGTCTCGCATTTTTCGTGTTTTTTCACGAATTTTTTCGCCACTGGTAATGATTGTATTTGAAAATTTATCATAATCATCAAGATTAGTAATTTGTTTTTGCACATTGAGCAAAGCACGTTCGATTTTATCAAAATCAGCTGAATGTTCGCTGCCATCATTGCCACCATGCATGATCATTGCACTTGCTAATGATAGGGCCGTTTCCAAAATCAAGTCTGTTGCTGCATCATCTTCATCCCAGACAATAAAGATATCCCGGCCATAACGGCTTAAGCGGGCAAGTCCGTTGGCCGCGCTTTTGGCAGAGTAGACAAAAATGCCGATTTCAGCATTACGATTTTGCCGGGCGATTTCAATTTCTTCGCGTGCTTTTGCCAAAGTCACAGATTTATTCTGCTTGGCTTCTATTACGATTTTTGTATCGGCAAAATGATGATCAGGGCCCAGCGTAATCACAATATCACCAACCTTACTATTTTTAATGCGCCCCGTGCTTGCACCTGTTTGTTCTGCGATGTCCCCTTTGGCCTGTGTGAGCCTTTGCACTTGTTCAAAAAGCGCTGTCTCAAATGCAATCCCGTGGGTAGTGGATTTGTAACTTTCTTCTTTTCGCGCCGTCATTTCCCCTAATTGCTTCATGACATTACTTTCAAAATCCTTTTGGAGGGTTGAAAGAGCAGCAATTTGTTCGGAAAATTCTTTGTGCATGCGGGCAAGGGCGCTATCATCTTTGTCGAGAGAGAATTCATCACTTAAGGTGCGTTGCGCCTGATCCACACGGGCAACTAATCGCGAAAGTGCCCCGTTTTCGTTGTCGAGAGAGAATTCTTTCATCGCGGTGCTGATTTTTTTCTCTAAGGTTTCTCCAGCTTCGCCATGTGCTTCACTTAATTCGCGCAAAGTTCGTGATAGCGCACCGTTTTGATTGTCGAGCGAAAACTCTTTTAGAATTTCTTCTCTTTGTTGCTCTGCAATATTACCAACGGTTTGGGCAAGGTTAGAGGCTAAACCCGATTTTGATTGTGGGTCTAGATATTTTAGTAAAGGGCTCTCACTGCCGATATGCGTGCGAAGAGTGTTCACTAACATAGAGCCGTCACCATCAATTTGTGCGCGAATGACTTTTTCCAGATCCCCGTCTTTTTTAACCAATTGCTCGACTCGCTGAGATAGCCGTCCGGAATTGGGGGCAAAGTAATCCGCAAGGGAACCAGTAATCTCGCGTGTAAGCTCTTTGCGGTGGGTTTGCAGAGCGGTGCCAAAATTTTCCATCAAGCGCTCGCCCTCATTGCGGATTTTCTCCGAATCCACGCGGCTATGGGCGTTTTCTATCGCCAGTAATCCAATTTTAAGGGCATCACTTGCAAATTGATCACGTTCACGCCCGTCTCTTTTTCTTGATAAAATCGAAATTAATTCGGGATCCTCAATCAATAATTCCAGAACGAGAGAGCGAGTTTGATCATCACACCAAGTCTCATTTTCACTCGCTTGGTGTGTATCTTGAGTAGTGTCTTGTAGCATGGGTTAGTCCTGGAGCTGTTGTGAGCGGGTGTGGAATTTAAATTGTGTTCGAATCGTTAAGGATAGGGTGGCATAAAAAGAGTTTAAACGGGCGCGAACAAAATGGCAACTTGCTGGCTAATGGTTCGGATAGAAGCGATTATGGGATGTGCTTGGCTGAAATTTTGCCGGGATTGTTTTTGTATCAGGCGTAGCTAATGATGTTAAAAACTGAAAAATCAACATGGTGGTTCGAAGCCATATTGGGGTAGTGGGTCAGTTTGAAATTAGGGTCTAGGAATTAACTAGGACTACCGCCATATTATAGGCATGAATGCTAAAACGCCAAAACGTCCCCGTGACACTAACCAGCTTGCTAAGCGTATCGTCGATATTGTGACCGGCGTAGAGCCGGAAGAGGAAATAAACGAGGTCAGAAGTAAAGCTGGTAAAAAGGGCGCTAAGGCACGCACTCGATCTTTAACAGAGCAACAGAGATCTGAAATAGCCCGCGCCGCAGCAAATGCGCGATGGAAAAAGAGTTAAGCTACTTTCTTTTTTTCTTTCGCTTCGAGCAGTTCAAATGCCTTCCGCTCCTCGTAATCTTCGGTGAAATCCATCTCAAATTGTATTGGATCATCGTCGGGATATGCAAAGTTCATATGATCCACGTCTGATTTTGCTCTGTAAACATCGTTTGCTATCGCCTCACGACGTTGCCTTACAGCTTTTTTACGGAGAGATGCTGTCCCGCCTTTGTCTACGTCAAACCACAAGGACATTTGCTGACCACCATCCACAAGCGTTACGCATTGCTTCGCACGGTAAGCGGTACCTTCAGGGTTTACTTTGATGACCTGACGCAGCGCGTCTGTAACTCGACGTCGATAAATTTTCTTTACGTCCTCTGGACGAAACGCGAGTTTTCGGTTTTCAATCGCCCAATCCACAAAATCATTGGGGTTATTTGCGTCTTTTCCGGTGGAAGATTCCCACTCGTCCCATGCTTCAGCAATTGCTTCATTCATTTTAGATGCAGTCATTTTACAATCCTACCTTAGCAATTTTACCCCAACCATCACGGTGATCCCATTCCATAAAGTTTTCGTGTACCTTAAACAGATACTTCCTTAGCCAAGCGTAAGCTCGGTTATCTTGAGTATCTTGGTATCGTCGATACTGAATTTGACCTATGACAACTGCTGGGTGAATGTGATGCCGTGCCGCAAATGCCAATACATCCCGCTCGGAAATGTAATCGCCCTTCCTGATCATAAATGATGCCAACTTGTCCTGCGGCAAAAGAAATTCCGCAGCTGCCTCGTCGGCACGCTTCTCAACATCCGTTAATTCAGAAGAATCTCTATCTGGCTCGAAAACATCTATGTGCAGTTGATCTGCATCCTTTCCGTCTCCCTGTAGAACATGTTCAATCTCATGCCGAAGAACAAAAAATGCATTATCAGGACGATTTAATCTAAATGATAAGCCAATAACTGGCTGATCATTCAGCCATGTGCAAACACCATCAATTTTTGATCCCTTTAGGGGTTCGACAAAAACTACTCTGATGCCGCATTTCCAAAGTAATGATGGGATTTTTCCAAAATCATCGCTGTCAAGCATATGAGCGCGAATATCAGGCAATGCATCTTCAAGCCTCGACCTGTCATATGTTGGGCAATCCATGTGCTTAGCAATTACACGAACCCTATGGAGCCAAACTGATTGTTCTGGTGTAATTTCATCATCTGAAGATTTTTTAGCAGCATGAGCGATGTACTCCCCACCAAAGTGAGGTATTTGATTAACATCGTTTACATTGAAAAAGCGCATCATTTGAAGGTCGAGTAAATCCGCTTCTGTTTCTTCGATCCAGCCGCGTTTGATCATTTCCCTAATGGGAAATGCGGAAACCCAATTTGCACGTATGCGAATACCGGGTTCAGGCTGTGATGCACGTTGCAAATCGTACATTGCCTGTAGATTGGTGAAGAATTGAGGGCTTACATCGAATGCCGCCGCAAATTGCTGAGCCCATTTTGTAGTAATGTCGCCACGGCCAGAAAGAATTTTATTTAGTTGCTGTACAGAGGTTCCCACAATAAATGCAAGATCACTTTGGTCCCAGCCACGAGCATCTAGCTCGTCTTTAATGAAGACGCCGGGGTGGTCAACGTGTAAATCAGTATTGTTGGTCATTCAGTGATAATCCTCGATTGCCAGGACCGTAACTTTTTTGGGGTCAGCATCATTGTCCAGAATGAATACAAGTCGAAACCTGTCATTGAGTCGTATCGAACGCTGACCATCACGGTCTCCTTTAAGCTTTTCGTAGTGCAATCCTTTCCAGTTGCGAAGTGTTCTGTCGTCTGTAGCTGCTCGCAGCATGACCAGCTTTTTTCTGGTTGATCGAATCACTGCAATCGGGAGCTTGGTTGCGCCCGCTTCGTCGGTCTCGATAATTGCCAACGAGGTATCAGCAAACACAATCTCCATAACTCCATATATACACGTGCATTTTTCAATTGCAAACATTATTAAATAAAATGTGCTTAACTGACCAATATGCTTGACAAATTATCTGTGGTCATTATTTTGTGGGTATGAGGCAAATACCCCTTCATAAGCGCGTTACGATCCTCAAATGCCTGTTAGACGGTATGTCGATCCGGGGAACGGCGCGGGTTGCGGATGTCTCAAAGAACACTGTTTCAAAGCTGCTGATAGAGGCTGGCACCGCTTGCTCTGCCTTCCATGATGAGCAGGTTCGCGGCGTCAATTCAGCCTGCGTCCAGTGCGATGAAATCTGGTCGTTTGTCGGCTGCAAACAAAAGAACGCCAAGCCAGAATCTGGAGAATGGCGCGGCGACGTTTGGACATGGACGGCTATCGATGCCGACAGTAAGTTGGCCATCTCATACCTCGTTGGCGGTCGTGATGGCGACTACGCCATTGCCTTTATGGATGATCTGCGCAGCCTCTTAGAGAGCCGTGTTCAGCTCACGACAGATGGCCACAAAGCATATTTAGAAGCCGTTGAGGGCGCTTTTGGCGGCGATGTTGACTATGCGCAGCTTGTAAAAATGTACGGTGAGCCGGTTGGTAGCGCTAAAAATAAGTCAGAGCGGAAATATTCGCCCGCCGAATGCACGGGCATCAAAAAGAATGTGGTGGAAGGCAACCCGGACAAGTCGAAAATCTCGACCTCTTACGTTGAGCGCCAAAACCTGACGATGCGAATGGCGATGCGCCGTTTTACCCGCCTGACAAACGCATTTTCCAAGAAGATTGAAAACCACGCCCATGCCGTCGCGCTTCACTTCATGAACTACAACTTCTGCCGTATTCATAGAAGCCTAAAAACCACTCCCGCTATGGCCGCTGGCGTTACCGATAAACTTTGGGAAGTTGAGGACATCATTAAGCTGATCGATGAAATGCACCATAAGCCGAAAAAACGTGGCCCATACAAAAAGCGGGAGGAAATTTCAGAGTGACCCACTACCCATATTGGCGTTTACTTTCATCTTTTTTAGCCATAGGGTAGAGTGAAGACTTGTTTATTCAGGCTTAAACTTATCAAACTTCCCCCCATCATTTATTGATTTAGGCTCATCCCATGAGTTCGCATAAGCCACGCGGTACAACTCTTGTCTTTATCGCCCTTGTTGTTTTTCTCGACTCCATGGGGGTTGGATTAATCATTCCGGTCATGCCGAATTTGCTGGGTGAACTGACCAATTTACCAAACGCCAAGGCGGCAGAAATTAGTGGGTATTTAGTTTTTACCTATGCTGGGATGCAGTTTTTTGCGGGGCCAGTTTTAGGAGGGTTGAGTGATCGATATGGTCGTCGTCCGGTTTTGCTCTTATCGCTACTTGGGTTTTCGCTAGACTATTTTGTTATGGCGTTGGCCCCATCATTGATTTTCCTCTTTATCGCGCGTTTCTTGTCCGGTATTTTTGGGGCAACCTATACAGCGGCTAACGCAGCTATTGTTGATAGCACGAACCCCGATAGCCGAGCGAAAGCATTTGGTGTTATCGGTGCTGCTAGTGGCGTCGGTTTGATCGTTGGCCCCCTCATTGGGGGGTATTTGGGAGAGTATAGTACTAGGCTTCCTTTCATTGTGGCGGGGATGCTTGCGCTTGCTGCTTGTATCTATGGATATTTTGCATTTCCAGAAACGCTGAAGGTTGAGAATAAACGACCATTTGAATGGGTACGGGCGAATCCTCTGGGTAGTATATGGGCACTCGCGCAAAGTCCTGCTGGTAAAAAACTGATTTTGCCGATTCTTGCAGTGCTGTTTTTCCTCTATCTCGCAAACCAATCCTATATCGTGATTTGGTCTTTTTTTACTATCGAAGTCGTTGGTTGGTCGCCGTCGCAAATTTCATGGTCTGTGGCTTGTTATGGGCTGAGTATGGCGATTGTGCAGGGCATTTTGACTGGGCATGTTGTCAAAGCGGTTGGAGAGGTAAGGGCAATCTATTTCAGCCTCATCATCGGTGCCGTCGTATTTATATGTTTAGGGTTCGCAAGAGGTGGTTTTGCGATTTACAGTTTTATTCTTCTTGGCGCTTTGAGTGGGTTTGCATTTCCCTCACTTCAGGCGTTGATGACAAGGAGCGCGCCGGAAAATGCACAAGGAGAATTGCAAGGGGCAAATGCCAGTATCTTCAGTTTGTCCTCTATATTTGGCCCCTTGTTAATGCCGTTCGTGTTTGCGTCTTATAGTGATGATCAAGGATATTATTTTCCTGGTGCAGCGTTCTTTGTCAGTGCAAGCCTTGTTATCGCCAGTCTATTCATTTTTGTTTGGAGCCAGAAAGCTACCCACAGCAATGTGGCCTCCAAGAAATGATATAATATCACTTTTTATCTGGGGAAACCTGAAAGGACTCAGTATTAAGAGCGTTCTCGTCACGCGTTAAGACCAGTGATTATTCATAAAGATACGCATAACCACAAAAATTGACCTTCCTTATCCGCATTCCGATCATGGGCATGCCGATAAAATGGGTTGGTGCAACTAATTTACATTTAGTCCCAAATCATGGCAGGGTTTTCGATAGATTCGATTGCGCAAAGGTTAAGGAATATAAAAATGCAAAATTTAATGGATAATGTTGTGTCCTCCGCCCAAATATATGGGCCTAAGATATTGGCAGCCATCATCATATTGGTTGTTGCTTACATTATAGCAACGGTCGTGAGAATGGCGTTGACCGCAGGAATGAATAAAATACCATTTTTTAATAAAGCGAATGCAAGCGCGCCTGGTGGCCAAACCGTTGGCGCAAGCTTCGGCACGGCTGGGTTCTGGATTGTTATTTTAATCGGTCTTGTGTCCGCTCTTGAGCAATTGGGCATGACCAGTGTTTCAAATTCAATTCGCTCAACTTTGGATCAGATTTTCGCTTATCTTCCACGGATTATTGCGGCGGCAATTACTTTCTTTGTGTTTACGATTGTGGGCCGGGTTGCCAAGCAGGCTGCAACAGCGACGATGCAAGCGGCACAAGTTGATACAATGCCGCAAAAATTTGGTATGGCGTCGAACCCTATTGGTATTTCGAGTATTCTGGGCACCATCCTTTTTGCTTTGATTGTGATTCCCGGTGGCATCGCTGCCCTTCAAGTCCTCAATATTGAAGCGATCACCGGGCCTGCGGTGAACATGCTCAATGAAGTCATGGAGGCTATCCCTAATATTGCTGTGGCGGTTATTATTATCGGCTTATTTGCTGTTATTGGGCGCTTTGTCTCTGACCTGTTGAAAAAAATCCTACCGGGAACGGGTATCGATAACACGGTAAAAAGTCTTGGTTTTCTTCAAGGAGCGGACACAGGTGTTTCTGCATCCGGAATTATCGCGCGTCTTGCGGGTGTGATCATTATGCTCCTTGGTCTTATTCAGGGTATGAAAACACTGGGATTCGAACCGTTAACCGAAGCACTCAATGTTGTCCTATATATGGGATCAGAAATCCTCTTTGGTTCCGTGATTATCTTTGCGGGGATATTAATTTCAGGGATTGTCGCTCGGGCGATGGCCGCAACAGGGGGTGATGCTTCTGACTTTGCTGCAAAAATTGTTCGTGCTGTGATTGTTGTCTTGTCAGTTATTTTGGGCGTTTCCCGTATGGGGCTTGATCCAACCGGTGATTTCATCACTAATGCTGCAGAGATCATCCTTGTAGGAACAGCGCTTGCTGGCGGTATTGCTTTTGGTCTTGGCGGTAAAGACTGGGCGGCCAAACAGTTAGAAAAATGGAAATAAGACATCTGGCTAATGCGTTTTGCTGCCAAATTTGTGTTGGTTGACGATGCCCTTTTGTTTCGTCAACCTGCGAAAAATGCGAAACAACAAAGAGCAACTTTATTAATCAAACCTATTTAAAGTTGTTCTGTGCCGGTAGAAGGTGATACGAGCTTGTGCTGCCGGATTAACATAAATGTAGCTTAGAGTAATAAGCCTCCTCAATAAATTATTGGGGAGGCTTTTTTAATCGTATGGGGATTTTAGTATTCTGAAGCATTTTGCGTTTAACCGGTGGCCACCTGATTTGGAAATGCTTTCAATGAATTGCTACAAAGCATTTGAAAGTTAGGGGGTTAAATTTCTCAGGAGTGTTTTAAATTTTGCACATCAAAATGTATCGCCTGATGCCCTCTATTCTCGCACTAATATCCATAATCTGGCCCCTAAAAGAAGCGATGCTGCCACCAGACTAAATAATAAGCCCCACCAAACGCCCAAAGCCCCCAGAGAGGTTTTCAATCCAAGCCATGCCGCCAATGGAAACCCTATAATCCAATAACTGATTCCAGTGAGTATCATCGGTATGCGAACATCCTTCAGGCCGCGCAAACACTGATTAGCGGCTACCTGTATTCCGTCAAAAACCATAAATGCTGCTGCAATCGGTAGAAATGAGGAGACCAACAAGAGCAAGTTTGCGTTTTCACCATCCTCTAGTGACAAATAAAGGCCTGCGATAAGTCTGGGTGCTGCGGCAACAATAATGGCGCAGACACCCATAAAGACCGTGCAAATACCAATCGTGACCAGACTCGCACGTAAAACGCCAGCTCTGTCACCGCCTCCCGCAGCGAGCCCTACGCGGACGCCGCCCGCCATAGACATGCCCAATGAAACCATAAAAATCAGTGCTGATACATTTAAGGCGATTTGAAAAGCAGCCATTTCGTCGACTCCAATTCTTCCCGTGAGCAAAACGCACGCATTAAACAGCATGCCTTCAAACATCGTGGTCACCGTAATAGGCCATCCTAGTTGTAATAATTCCCGCAAGCGGGGCCAATCGGAGCGTAAGACTCCCGAAAATAAGTCAAACCGGCGCGCCACCTCGTCTTTATAAATGTAAATTCCTAAGCTCAAAAATCCGAGAAAATGTGAAGTTGCTGACGCAAGGCCAGCCCCGACTAACTCCATCCTTGGAAAACCCGCATTCCCATAAATCAACAAATAATTTAGCCCCGTATTAAAAATCGTGGTTGCCATAATAATCAGCAGAGGGACACGCGTTCTATCAATGGCAGCCAAAAAATTACGCAATATAATGACACCAAAAGCAAAGGGTAATCCGGGTGCCAGGGCTAACACATAAGGCCCGGCCAAAGCGGCTGCACCTTCGGGTTGGCCCATCATTAAGGCCAAGGGAGTGGTGAAGGCAAAAACCATCAATGCAACTGGATACCCCAATAAAATAGCCCACAAGCCCATTCTCACCGAACGGCGTACATCGGTTTCATTATCAGCACTCGCGCCCAATGCTTGTGATACCATCGGAGCAACGGCCATAGCTGGCCCAGTGCCAATAATGTATACCATGAAGAAAATTACCAGCCCCAGCGATGACGCGGCCAGGGGTTCTGCTCCTAGCCGGCCAATCATCAGCACATCAACCGTATGAATTGAAAATTGAATCAACTGTGTCAATGCCATTGGTATCCCAAGTGAAAACATCGCCTTGGCCTCATCTCGCCATGGCGTTGTTACCTTGAATATATTCATTTTATGGTTTTGATCTGCCACAAGAGAGACTTTCTGTAAAAATAGGGCGTTCAAAGATATAGAAATTGCTAAAGTTTCCCGGGAAGTCTATTCCCAAGGTTATTATCACATATCAATGAAATTTAGTTGATTAGAAAAAAACCTTAAGGGACGATAATTTAAACGTCGATGTTAGCATCTTCAAAAATGTCAGTGAAAATATCGCACAAAAGCACATCGCGCGGTAGCCCGGACTTTTGTGCGCGTAGACAGCGCTTGAAGTTGCAAACGAAATGCTGACCATTTGGCCAAGCTCCTTATTAGATTATTTCACGACATATTATGGACGCTATGAACTGTCAAGCATCGTTTTCTTGGCCGGTATTAAGCGTTGAGTGAAAATGGATTGAAGTTCGTATCTTCATCATAAACATCAACACCTTCCGCTTGCTTTAACCGAGCGACAATGACGTAGGTCAATGGAGTAAGCAAAACTTCCCAAATCACTTTGAGAAAATAATTCGTCACCAAAACCGTTAACACTTGCTCCGTTGTCCATATGCCTAAAAAGGCAATGGGATAAAAAATCAAACTATCGACACCCTGCCCAATAACTGTAGAGCCAATCGTACGTGTCCAGAGCTTCTTTCCTTTTGTGAGAATTTTCATTCTTGCCATTACAAAAGCATTAGCCAATTCTCCCGCCCAAAACGCCAACATGGAGGCGAGAACAATGCGCGGCGCGAGCCCAAACACAACTTCATAAGCTGCTTGATCAGGCCATCCCGGTGCTGGGGGTAATCCCACAACAATAAAAGACATAAAAGCCATGAAGCCTATGGCAGCAAATCCTGTCCAGACGACTCGGCGTGCCCGGGCATAACCGTAAACCTCTGTCAGCACATCACCCAAGACATAGGACAACGGAAAAAATAAAATTCCTGCGCCAAAAATGCCAATATCTAACCCCATGAATTTGAGATCAAAAAACTGCACAAGTTTTGCCGCGCCTATTAAGTTAGAACAAATCAAAATAGCCACAAAAGCAGCCATGGCGAAATCATAATATTTGAATTGATGATTGGCTAAAAGATCCGCAATTGATCGTGCGGGCTCTTTATTAATCTTCATATCATTCATCATAATTTTACCCTATTGGCGCCATAGCTACCAAATGCGCACGCGCTCATCGCTTCCAAGATAAAGGTCGTCACCCTTAATTACATTATATTCTTTGTACCACTCATCCATATTACGAATCATCCCGTTCACCCGCAACGGCATAGGGCTATGGGGTGCAGATAATAACCGGCGGCGTAGCGAAGCCTCTGTTCTTTTAAACCGTCGCCCTTGAGCGCGGCCCAAAAAGAAGCGTTGCGGCCCGGTGAACCCGTCTAATAAGGGGGCTTCTTTTCCGTCAAGGGAGAGGATATAGGCATGATACCCGACAATCATACCCGCAAGATCCCCAATATTTTCGCCAAGTGTTTGGCGTCCATTAACGTTCAGACCGGGAAGGGGTTCGTATTGATCAAATTGCGTTGCTAAACGATCACCAAGTGCGTCAAAAGCAACACGATCTTCATCTGTCCACCAATTTTTTAAATTTCCATAAGCATCGTATTTTGACCCTTGATCATCAAATCCGTGTCCAATTTCATGCCCGATAATAGATCCAATCGCACCATAATTTAACGCTGGATCGGCATTAGGATCAAATAATGGAGACTGAATATACCCGGCAGGAATGAAGACTTCATTGCGCGTTGGGCTATAAAAAGCGTTGACAGTTTGAGGTCCGCGGAACCATTCTTTTTTATTGACCGGTTGAGTAAGCCGCTTTTTATCCAGGTTATATCCATTCAGGCGTAGATTTTTAATGTTTGTGAAAAGCCTCCTTGAGCGAATACGCACGCCCGAATAATCGCGCCAAACCTCTGGGTAAGCGATTTTCGCGGTCATATTGTCTAATTTAAAAAGAGCCTGTTTCTTCGTTTCGTCTGTCATCCAATTCAAATTTTGGATACGCAGGCGAAACGCCGATCTAATATTTTCAAACATTTCGATCATAAGCTCTTTTGAACGTTCTGGAAAAAAGAGATTAATGTAAATCTTACCGATGGCCTGATTCAAATAACGATCAACAATACCGATGGCACGGCGGTCCCTATCACGTTGTTGCTCTTGCCCTGCAAGCGCTTTCCCAAAGAAGCTAAAACGTACACCATCATAAGCTTTCGGCATAAATTCGGCATTGCTGCTGATATATTTAACCAGCAGGTAATCGCGCCATACGGATATAGGTGTTTGTTCGAATAGACGTGCAAGTCCCGGAAAAGCTTCCTTTTCACGAATGATGATCCGGTTCGCTGAGGATTTTAGGTAGTCTTGCGCAAACACCGCCCAGGGGAACCCTGGGGCAAAATCTGATAACTGCTCAAGCGTCATCGGGTTATAGGTGCGCGATGCATTGCGGCGCTCGGCACGTGTCCAATGTAATTCGGCGATACTCTTTTCAAGAGCGAGAACGCCGTTCAATCGTGTGTTAAGTTCTCTAGAGAGAGTATCCATGATGTTTGAAACATCGGGCCTATTGCTACTCAGACGTGAGGTTATTGCTTTTGATAATTTACTTTCAGAAGACGCAAGAATTAAAACTTTACCGACATAATCGCGAAACGCTTCTCGGGTTACTTCAAGGCGTTCGCTTTCACGCAAATAGTATGTACGATCGGGCATGGTTAAACCGGAATGACTGGCCCATAAGGCGTATGAGCCCGGGTTCTTTGAATCAATATTGACTGATAAGGAAAATGGTCCTTCTAATCCTAATGTCGGATCAGCCATCGCACGTGCCACATCCTCATGGGATTTTAACCGCTCCAGCCGAGCTAGATCTTTGGCAAATGGCCGTCGCCCCATGCGTTCAATGGTTTGTCCGTCCATAAATGATAAATAAAGGTCACGGATTTGTTGCGCCTCACTGCCCTGTTTCACCCGCAAGTCGATCAGTTGGTTGATAATCGATTCCATCCGCGCTTCGTTGCGCTCACGCATGACGACGGAGAATCCTATACCCGAACGGTCTCCTGGTATTTCATTTGCATCTAACCAGCCACCATTTGCAAAGCGGTAAAAATCATCCTGAGGGCGTGTTTTCTTATCGAAAGCATCCAGAGGGTAGCCCCAGGGTTTGATCAACGGCTGCGTTTCTAAATCTTCGCTTTGCGTTAATGTCACTTGAGCATTTTGTTGATCATCAACAGCGCCTGAGCGCACTTTGCTTTCCTGGGCTGCAAATGCCATTTCAAGCAGCGATGTTGCGCACACCCCCCCAATAATCAAGGCTGTAATCAAAGGGTTTAAAAATGATATTTTCATTATATCTACATCTCGCTGTTTAACGCCGGCGCCCATATACTTTAGGTTACCCTTTTTCAATGCGACAATAAAGTAACCATATTTAAAAGTATCAATGGAGACTGCCCCTACCCATGCGAGCACAAACAGCTGATGGCCCCAAAATTGCTAATCTATCTTGTTAATGATTTTGAGTGTTGAGACGAGACAAATCAACGCATTAACAAGGGGTTCTCTCATGACAAAAATCCTCCATTTGAGCTATTTTACTCAGGCTATTCACCGATTGGGCTTCATTGCATTAACCTTTTTTTCTTTGCTCGCGCATCAAACTGTGATCGCGCAAACACCTGTTAGCCCTGCTCACTCGTATCAAGTGAGCATTCATATATGGCAGGATCATGCACTGTTATCGGCTCCCAAAATTGTTGCTTTCGAAAATGAGCTTTCTGAGTTAATCATCAGTAATCCCGATACCTTAAAGATAGCAATGCGTGTGTCGCCGCATCACCGTGAAGGAGAGCCACAGCTTTTCATTCGCGGTGAAGTTTTTCTGGCAGGACAAGGCGGTGAAACATCTGGACAATGGATTAAGATCGGCGCTCCCCAAATCACAACATATGAGCAAGAGCGCACAAACATAGAGCTTGATGTATCAAACTATGGGCTGACCCATAAAAATGGGCATCGTGTGAAAACCCTAAAACTCTCTATATTGATTGAAAAATAGGCCGGATTTGATGGCTCCGCTTCATTTAGTTTAGCGATATGTGCTACGGTTGTTGTTGATAATAATTCAGCTCGCAACGCTATTGGCCAAAACTCTACATTCCATTTGCGCGGATGATCGGCTAATCTCCAATTTTAGTCAAATAAAAACTGACCCACGGATAAAATCCTTATGACGAACATTCACAAACTCTCGGAAGCAAAACGAGTAAAATTTTCATACCTTCAATACTACGCGCTTTTTACCGCATTTATCATTGCCGCTTGCACGAATGAAACCACCGATACTTTGACTTCGGTGAGCACAAGCAAGGTGCGACCAGCCATAGTTGAGCCTATCAGTGCTACAGATAAAAGAGATTTAAGTGATGACATCAAGCCAATCAAAAAACTTGGGTTAAACAAGCGCTATGAATTTGCTTCGATTGATCAAGCGATTACCATCTTGACCGCTAATGATACATATATGCGGCAATTACAACCGATGGAAATCGGGATTAAAAACCGCAACAGTCAAAAAACGACAGTAGACGATCTTAAAACAACATATAGTCAGAATGTCATATCGTTAACGGATGCAGAAAAAAATGCCATTATACGCGCAATTAACAGCATACAAAATAATCTTACACCTTATGAAGAGTTTTTACCAAAAAAGGTTTTGATAGCGAAAATTAATGAAAATATCGAAGGGGGGTTACCACATACGCGTGGGGATATGATTTTGTTTTCGCAAACTGTTCTGGATGAATTCGCCGAAACCACGAAAAAAGACCCTGCCGCAGAGCGTTACAACCTTGCTTCCTTATTTTTGCATGAGTTGCACCATGTGTTATCGCGGCATAATAAAGATCGTCATGATGAATATTTCTCTTTAATAGGTTTTCGCCCCTGTAATTTTGAAGAACCAACCTCATTAAGAGCGATGCGGCTTTCTAACCCTGATGCGCCAATCAATCAGCATTACGTGCCTATTAAAACGCGTAAAGGTAATGGCATCATGCCTTTCTTGAGCGTTAAAGGGGCTTATCGTGTTGATAAAAAAAGATCCCAAAATTCTCTTGGCGATTATTTCGACTTTAATTTTTTAGCTGTTCAGGTCGAAAATGGTATTTGCACGATTGGGCCGGATGGGCCAAGCTTTATGGCTCCAGGGGCGGTACCAGAATATTTTAAGTTGATCGGTACAAATACGAGTTATATTATTCATCCTGAAGAAACGCTCGCTGATAATTTTTCCTATCTTTTACTAGAAAAAAGCGACCTTCCTAATCCGGAAATCCTTTCCAGGATCGAAACCTTTTGGCTCGGTCCACAAAAAGAATAATCGCTTTTCATCGGTCTTCACTGCTACTAGGACTTGTCAGCTTTTGCAGCATCGCAGAAGATGATCAATGATTATGTAAAAACTTGAAAAAGAAGCCCCTCTATGTCTGTTCTTAATGTTGCCCGTCCTGCATGGAAAACTGATGATCTATCCTTGTTTGAGGATGAGGTTGCAAAGTTTTTTACCCGTGATTTCTCTCCTCACGTTGAGAAATGGCGTTCGCAGGGAATGGTCGATAGATGGGCATGGGAAAAAGCTGGCGCTGCTGGCTTGTTATGTGCCTCAATGCCGGAAGCCTATGGCGGCGCAGGCGGCACGTTCGCGCATGAGCAAATCATCATTGAACAACAAGTTCATTGTGGGATAGAAGGGTTTGGGGTGTCTTTGCACAACGGCATTATAGCCCCCTATATCCTTCATTATGGCAGTGAGGAGCAAAAGCAAAAATGGCTACCACAAATGGCTGCAGGTACCCTTGTCGGGGCCATCGCGATGTCAGAGCCGGGCACTGGGTCTGACCTTCAAGCGGTGCGCACAAGCGCCGTTCGTGAAGGCGATTTTTACGTTTTAAATGGTCAAAAAACTTTCATCACCAATGGCCAAACGGCTAATTTGATTATCGTAGTTGCCAAGACTGAACCTGGTGAAGGTGCTTTGGGCACATCCCTTCTGGTTGTTGAAACGGATAATGTGGAGGGGTTTCAACGTGGTCGGAATTTAAAAAAAATGGGCCATAAAGCCCAAGACACGTCTGAGTTATTTTTTGATGATGTGCACATTCCTGTTGAAAATCTGCTCGGTCCCAAAACAGGCATGGGCTTTATTCAATTGATGGAGCAACTGCCTCAAGAACGTCACATCATTGGAGTACAGGGCATTGCGGCTATCGAACGAGCTTTGAGTTTGACATTGGAATACACCAAAGAACGCAAAGCCTTTGGCCGTCCGATTTTTAACTTTCAAAATACACAGTTCAAACTGGCCGAAGTGAAAGCAAAAGCAACCATGGCCAGGGTTTTTATTAATTATTGTACAGAGCAATTAATCGCGGGAAATCTCGATCCGATCACAGGGTCTATGTCCAAGCTTCTACTCTCTGATCTTGAAAACGAAGTGATGGATGAGTGCCTACAATTATTTGGCGGGTATGGATATATGGATGAATATCCGATCAGCCGGATGTTTACCGATGCCAGAGTCCAACGCATATATGGTGGTACCAATGAAATTATGAAACTTCTCATTGCGCGCTCACTGTAGCGTTAAAACTATTCGGGGGTGAGTGTGTTTTATTATTTGAAAAAGCATAAAAGTTTTACGCATCAAGATTAATAATCTTGATCTTATTCACCATAGAGATTTTTTGGTGGCTGCTAGCACGCAAGTCTTGTGGTGCAATGTCCAAGATTTTCAATACTCTTGAGGCGTAAAAGAGAGAAAGCTAATTCACGCAATTATTTCAAGCAATCTGATTACATAGTCTGCTAAAAGGGTTTTTTGCACTTGTGGTACTCATGTGCAAAGTGTGCACTGCGTTCTGGTTCATAAAATCCATTTTCGTCAGAAAAAAGCAATGTTGAATTTGGACTTCAAGAAAACCAGCTAAGAGTCCGATTCAAAACTAATATTTAGCCAGTCGTCTTGAGATCATACGGA
>CAYZLR010000059.1:0-21629 GCA_964479275.1 uncultured Caulobacterales bacterium | reverse complement strand
AAATCAACAAAATACTGGATCTTGTGCCGCCTGAATCAACGGGATAAGCATTTTAGATAATAAGACAAAAAGATTGAAATTTTGCATCGAAGCATTTTTTCGCATTAAAATGCACCTTTTAAAAACCACCACCAGTTTTAAAGCCGCCGCCACGACCACCCCCTCTAGGGAAACGGATACGGGGACTGCGGCCTCGCCTGGAACCACCCATTTGTCTTGATCGCCGCCTGGGGTGACGTCGCCTATGGCGTGATTTTCGCCTTTTAGGTTGATAGCGCCCATGACTTGCACCGCCAAACCCGTCCAAGCCACCAAGATCCCCGAGGCCGCCAGGACCAAATAAATCCTCCAGGTGTCCCAATTCGCGCCCCAATTCGCGCTCGATTTGACGGCTTATGTCTCGCCCCAGGCCAGTATCGCGTGAGCGCTTTCCTGACCGCGTTGAAACGTCGCCCGGTAATCCAAATCCACCGCGCCAATCATCACCGCCAAAATCATCTTCCCAATCTTTTCTTCGTAATTGATGGCTGCGATCAAGTTTATGCCACACCTCGTGAATATCGATGGAACCATGTTGAAAATCTGTTAGAAGCAAACCAATCAGATTATCATTTTTAAAGTGTGATTGATGACTATCATAACGCGCCTGTTTGAAACGGCGGCGCAAATCTTGCAAATCAGAAAGATAACGCCCCCCTGTGCGAACGCGCTTTTTAAAAGATTTGTGATCCTCTTCGAGCGCAAATCGCTCCAGACGCAGAGCGGCTAACGCTTCAACATGTTCGTCATCAACTGGCGTTAAGGTCTCAGCAGCAAGAATTTTTAAATCCGGGATGGACTTATCAGAAATTACATCGGTTAAGAGTTTAAGCGCTTCAAAAAGTGGCCCCTCTTCGCCATTACGAGCCAATGATAAAACTTCCTGACAATGATGAAGCCGTTCTTCTGCGCGCTCAATGCTCTTATCAAGACCATCCAGTTCAATACGTTTTTGCGCGACAAGATCCCGAAATGCAGTAACGCCTTCCCTTTCCAGCGCTCGACGCTCGTAGTCCTCGACTTGATCGCTCAAAATATTGGCTTTTTCCTCAACATATAAAACGTGCTCGGACAATCTTTGCGGAAGCTCCACGAGGCGCTCATAATTTAAACGCGCATCGCGGTAATCAACTAATCTAGCCACCCAGTTGTCCAGCATTCGAGTGATGGGATTTGCTTTGTATGCATTCGCACCATATTGGCGCGACCATAAGTATTGAAATAAGGGGTCAGCTTCATACGGCTTACCCTTTTCTGTCCTATCATTGACGGCAACCTCACGTTTACTGGCAGCATGATCAACAATAGCATTTGCCTTTTCCAGTGCCTTGGCAAGGGCCTGATAATTCGCATCCGTCTCAAATTTTTCACGTGTCTCTTTTGACGCTTCTTCATGATTAAGGGTTGCCTCTTGCAACGCGTCCGCGCCAACAACTCGCGCATCCTCACAGTCTTCGAGATGAATGGCGGCCGCATTCATCTTATCCTCGAGGGTAGAGATATGAGCATCATGTTCAGCGATAAGATCACTAGCTTTTTTGTCGATTTTGCCAAGCTCATCAACACCAGCTTCCCCGTCACCGAGACTGACCAATCGCTGCTTAGAAATTTTCTCAAAAAGACTGACCTCTTGCCTGCGCACCTGCAAAAGTTCATGATCAACCTCTTGAGCAGAATTATTGACTCCCGCGAGTCTTGTGCGAGCATCTTTGATCGCACCGTCAATTTTGTATAAGACGTCGCGCCCTCTTATCATGTGATATTTCCCGCATTCAAGACCATAAACTTACCAATCCAAAATCGTGCCGCCGCGTGTATCGATTGAATAAACTGGCCGCAAAGCGCCTTTAGGCTTTGTGCCAATGACTGCATTTTGAATGATTTGATCATCGCTTTTGTCAGCCTTAACTCCATCGAATACGGCCTCGCTCACGCGCACACCCCATTTTGCAACACGCGCTGTTTTTTGATCCTCCTCGCTCTCAATACTCACCATTACCGGGCGCCCACCGCCATCGAGTGCTTCAACGATTACGTAATAATTTCGCGCTGCCGGGTTATTATCGGGAACACGAAACACGCCGGAGAGTTCGCCTGGCCGGGAAACAATACGTATCGTGAGGGTTCGCTCCAAATCCTCGATAATCTGCTCTAGCTGCATCACACTGGCAGACAATTTTTTGCGATTGAGCGCTTGGGCCGCTTTATTGCCGTCGAGTCCAATGGCCTCAACACGGTTCAAAGCAAACGGTGTCTGTGCAAGCGGTATTGCTTTTGTATATGCACTTTTGAGATCAGAATACGCTGTTTCAAAAGCAAAATTGGCTGGCCCAACAATACCAAATCGATAAATCGCAACGGCCAGAATTGCCAAACCAAAAACAATAATTAGCGGGCGCAGCCAACGATCTCTAGCAACATACACCCTGGCTAATTTGAGAGCAAAGCTCGACTTGGGAGGCTCGTAAACAAAACGGTTTTCTTCTAATGCTTTAACACCATCTCGCAAAATATGGTCGGGCACTTCAATTCCCTGCCCGGCATAAATCTCTCGCAACCGGTTGAGCATAGCCTCTTCTCGCGCATCGCTGCCTAATTCTTTTTCAACGATCAGTGCACGGTGACGCAATGTATCAACGACATCCATGGCCATCATGACGTCATCTAGTTTTTGAGGAAGATTTGCAGTCTCAGACATAAGCGCCTTTGGAAAAAGTTATGTAGTTGATGTCTCCAAAGCGGCTGCAGCCCCGGATTCAACCAGCTTAGCCAGCCGCCGCTTACCATCTTCCACACTGGTCCTAATTTCCTCTGCATTTTGCGTGGAGAGCACACGCATCTCAGCAATAATTTCCTGGCTCCGCTCTTGATAGGCAATGACACTGTCAACAAGCGTCTTCACCGCTGCAGCAGAAATGGTGGGACCATATCCCGCTCGTGTTGCCGCTTCCTGAACTTTTCCCCCAACCTCTGAGAGCGTTTCAAGACTTTGCTCAATACCACGTTTCATGGCTTCCAGTGTTTGTGTCGACTCATGAAGTCCATGCATGCCCGTCAAACTTGCCGTCAATGCAGTTAATACGGTTTCATTTGTGCCAAAAAAGGAAATAGATTGTGCATAAATCCGCTCTTTCGCATTGGTTGTTTGCACCAATCTCGTCATAATCACCTCAGAAGTATTATAACCAACCGTGATATTGTCAGATAGATCCTTGGCAATTTGATAGCGCTTCTCCTCAAATTGTGTCAGTCGCAACGCTTCATCCCGGTCGAGCTCTAAACGCGCCCGTTCAGCAGCATCCTCTCCTGCATACCCCTCTACTTTTGCCACCGCATCGTTCAATGTGTGCTTTGCCAATGTAAGTTGATGCTCGCCAGTCGCTAATACCTCTAACGCCAAAACTTCAGATTGTTTAAGCGCGCCGCGAAAATCGCGATAAGCTTCCAAAATACGGACCTCTCGCTCAACCTGATTACGTGTCTCTTCGGCAACCTCTAAATAGAGTTTGCGAATTTTATCAAACCGGGTGGCAATATCTCCGCGCGTCATTTTCATCCACATAGTAGAGACCCGCTCCATGGTTGAAATCTTCCCATCCGCATATTGATCAACAAGATTTTTGGCGTCATCGCGTATTGAATCAAAGGCAGCAGTTATTCCCTCATAACGTTCTCCCACTTGCATGCCGGCGACCTGTTCACGCACGACTTCATTAAAATGAGAGGCTTGATCGAGCGTACGGGCAATCGCGGCGACCCGATCTTCATCAAGGTCAGAAATCTGATTGAGTAATGCTGTAATAGGCGCCGGTCCGCTATCATTATCTCTAGCAAAACCCATCGCCTTTAATTCGCCCATTGCGCGATCAAGATATTGTAGCGCTGTTGGGCGTTTTGCAGATTTTACCAATGATGTTTCATTCGTTCCGGTATCAGTTTTAGGCATCTAGATGGCCTCCCTCAAATTATCTCCAGATATTTATGTAAGCATTGTCTCATCTCATGACTAGGCCCTTACCCTCATTTTAACACAGCCAGAGCTTGCAAAACTTCAGGACAGCGCTTAACCAGATCGTATGAGTAAGCAAACACCCTCACCAGCTACACCGCCCGGAAAGTCTCTGGCGGAAAAAGCAGAAACCCTGATTCGCGCTGGGATAAATAAGGCCGGCGCAGGACCGCTGCTCTTTAAATATGCCGGCCCCTTAGTGTTTAAATACCATGAGTGGCGCGTAGCGAAATCGACAACCGAGGTACAAGACCCTATTCCGGAAATAGATGAACACGGGCTTCCTATTCCGAGTCGCTTTTTAATGACACTCGTGGCTGGCCATAGTAATTGGCAACGCTTTTTAACAAGTGGCGAAACGCACAGCACGATTATCGCTGATTTGATTGAGCGCAATGGGGGGCGTTTCAAAAATGCCAAAAGAGTGCTGGATATGGGATGTGGGTGTGGACGCATCGCAAGGCATGTTCCAAGGATTAGCGATGCCGAGTTATTTGGGGTCGATTATAATCCCACATTAAGTAATTGGTGTTCGAAAAATCTCCCCGGCCACTTTACACGTAACAAATTAACCCCTCCGTTAAATTTTCCCGATCAGCATTTCGACGCAATCTGGCTTTTATCCGTCTTTACGCATTTACGCATCGAAACCCAAAATCAATGGCTGCAAGAATTTCACCGCGTTTTACGCCCCGGCGGTATTGTTGTTATCACTTATCATGACGAAAAGCACCCTGGACTTGAATTAATCAATTTTTCTGAAGAACAGCTCATCAAAGAAGAAACCCATATTTTCCGAGATCAAGCCGAAGGCTCAAATTACATAGCGACCTTCCAATCCAGTGATTTCGCTAGAAAACAGTTCGGCAAGCTGTTTGAAGTTTGTGAAATGATCCCAAGCTGCGAGACCGAACTTATCCAGGCCGCCGCAGTTTTACGACGCCGTTAAATCGGTAAAACGGGCAAAATTTTCACCGTCGCATCAACAAACTTTGAAAAAGTGATGGTTTATCGCCTTTGTGCTAATCAAAGATGAGGTTTGAATAGCCAAAAAACCAAGAGTGACAGACGATCATATCTGTTAGCGAGAGGGAATACCATGAAATCTGCAATCTTTTGTATCTTTGCGATTTTAACAGCAATATTGGCGATCCCCACGCCACAAGCAAAGGCTCAAAGTGATGATATTGTTGGTACAGGCGCGCGCATTTCCTCTTTTGAGTCTAACACCATCCCGTATATTCACCTAAAAAGAAAACCAGACTTCATTATACAGGAAATTTTTATTGAGTCAGACTCACGCTCAAAAACTTTGCGATTGGAGGAGATCAACAAAACCATGCTTGCTCTCGTCGCAGAAGCTAAAAAAATCCCGAAATTGAATTAAGTCTCAAAAAATCATTCGAGACAGAGGATGATGAGATAGAATACTTCATACCTTTTTCAAAAGACAAAATCGAAATACAATCTGGCAGAAGACAAGATACCAATCGGATATATTTAGTTATAAGAACACCCATTAAATCCGATGATACTGACTTGGAAAAAATGAACAGCGCCTGGAAAAATTCCTAAACTCTATCAAAAAAACAGGCCGTTCAATCATTGTCACAGACTCCTCGGGCATTACCCTCGTTGATATCCAGCAATACCGCAGTGAAATTCTAACCAAAATATCCGCTGACAACAAAAAGCTAATCTCGATTTTGGGTGAGGATTACAAGATCGAAGTTACTGGCCTTGAACACCGCGTCAGATGGCGCTTAACAGCTCCATTAGAGCTCAGCCTTTATTTCCCTTACGAAAGCATCGCAAAGATAAAGTAATCCGCATTTTAAAAATTTAAAATGCCCTGATGCCGTGCTCAAGAGCGTGTGATAGCATAATATTGGCGCTTGCGTGTCGCCCTTGCAGCGCTATAAGCGGGGGTAAGAAATCATTCATACCTGCGGAGATTCCAAAATGAACATTCATGAATATCAGGCCAAGCGTGTTTTAAAAGAATTTGGAGCTCCGGTCGCGGATGGCCACCCGGTTTATCACGCAAAAGAAGCCAAAAAAGCTGCCAAGCAACTACCGGGTCCACTTTATGTCGTCAAAGCACAAATTCACGCTGGGGGCCGCGGAAAGGGCAAGTTTAAAGAAGCTGCCGCAGGTGATAAAGGTGGGGTGAGACTGGCTAAAAGTCCGGCGGAAGCCGCAGAATTTGCAAAACAAATGCTTGGCAATACCCTCGTAACCAAACAAACGGGCCCAGAGGGCAAGGTTGTTAATCGCATTTACATCGAAGATGGCGCAGACATTGAAACGGAGCTCTACTTATCTGCTCTGGTTGATCGTGCTACGGGGCAAATTGCGTTTATCGCATCTACGGAAGGCGGGATGAATATCGAGGAAGTGGCGGAAGAAACACCCGATAAAATCCACACAATCCAGATCAACCCAGCGACTGGGTTTATGCCTCACCATGGCCGTGCGATTGCCAAGGGGTTGGGCCTTGCTGGACAACAGGCAAAACAATGCAGCGCGATCTCTAAAATGATCTACACAGCTTTTACGGCAAAAGACATGGATATGCTTGAGATCAACCCCCTCATCGTCATGAAGAATGGCGATTTGCGCGTGCTGGATGCCAAGGTCAGTTTCGATGGGAATGCACTTTTTCGTCATCCTGATATTGTTGAACTCCGCGATGAAACGGAAGAAGAGCCGCTAGAGCTACGCGCTTCAAAATTTGATCTTTCCTACATCAAACTCGACGGCAATATTGGCTGCATGGTCAATGGTGCCGGGCTTGCAATGTCAACAATGGACATCATCAAACATTATGGTAAAGAGCCTGCAAACTTTTTAGACGTTGGCGGGGACGCTTCAAAAGAAAAAGTTACTGAAGCCTTTAAAATCATCACCTCAGATCCTGGCGTTCAAGGCATTCTTGTCAATATTTTTGGCGGCATTATGCGCTGTGATGTGATCGCAGAAGGCGTGGTCGCAGCAGTGAAAGAAGTCGGCCTTAAAGTGCCTCTTGTTGTTCGCCTCGAAGGTACAAATGTAGAAAAGGGTAAAGACATCATCAATAATAGCGGATTAAATGTTATTGCTGCTGATGATCTGGAAGACGCTGCGGATAAAATCGTTAAAGCGGTTGGATAGCCCCGACCTCCTCTTTACCATACAAAAAACACCGCATTAAATAGGCGGTGTTTTTTTTCAGTGCACAGCGTTTTTAAAGCATTTTCAGTTCAAGGGGATACTGGTTAAGCGCCAGCTAATGCGACAAAACAATAAGTTAAAATAATTTAAATTGTCTGATTAAATGGAACCCGGTTCGGAATTGATTGCGCGATCCAAGGTCAGCGACTAACGGCGAATCCGCAACATTTCCTATGATATAATCATATTGTATATATGGATTGAGTGACCAACGTTGCCCCAAATTTATATAGCCGTTTAAGGAGCCGCCAAGATTGCGAAAACCGGACCGTGCCTCAAACTGTCTAAGACCAGAATTGGTTGATTGAGCATCTGTAATCGAAAAAAACGTATCAGCATAATCATTGCCAATCCAGCTAGCTTGCGCCGATATGGACGTTGAAAAACGACCATATCGGAACAATAAAGCGGTGCCGAACGCATCAACAATCAAACCACGATGACCCGTGGCAATTCCTCGCCTTACCTTGAATTTGAATGAATATCGCTCGCGAAATGTCGTTGATGCAAATCCCCCTAACTCAAATGTCACGCCAACATCACCGAGCCCTTCTAAGGCAGGATTTTCTTCTTCCCTTCTGTCCCCAACCAACCTTAATGAAGGCCCGAGTTTGAAACCGGAGAATCCAAACAAAGCCAAATCAGCCCCATCATCATCGAAAAAACTAAAATTTTGAAACTGAATGAATACTTGCGGATCAGGTTGTACTTCATAATCATCTGACCCAAAATAATCCGGCTTAAAAACTGGTCCGATACCAAGACTCAGTTGTGTCTCTTCTGGAGTTAGTAAGGTCAGAATACTTGTAAATCCGCTCAGTTTTTCTACCACAGGCGCTACAAAATTCTGTTCATGAGAGTCAATTTGATCACCAGTATCATCGTCACGCCTACCAAACATAGGCTCTAACTGAGGTTCATCAATATTTTGACGCGCTCTTCTCTCACGAGGTTTGGAACCTGGAGATTGGTTCGTCTCAGGCGGTTTAATCTCTATCTCAGCCTTATCTTGTGCATTGGCTTTAGTTTGTATGCCCCCAAAAAAGCTCAATGCACATATAATTGTGACCACAAAAACATGCCCAATCATTGCGAAACTATATTTTTTATGTGTTGGACAATAAGCTACATTTAGTTTCGTCATTCTCTTGTCGCGCAATTTAGCCTTAGCATGGGGAAAATATAAAGTACGCATATATCGTTCGATCCAGATTATCATAATTATCAGAATAATGACCCTATTGGCGAAAAGGATCAATCCCCGGAAAACAGGTAATAATGAGTCCCAAACCGATCAAAATGTAGGCATTTTACGAGCGGGCTTTACGGATGGGTTTGTATGGTTACCCGCATAAAAGTGTGGTTAAACAGCAAGATAGCCCCCAAGACGCGCCTCCATTTGGCGATAAAGAGATTCAAAACTAAGCATTCCTGAACAGAATTTAACTTATTTTTTTAGTACACAATAAAAAAACCACCCAAAATTGGATGGTTTTAAAAAATTGGAGTAATCGGCACAATCAAAGTTTGGGCAAAGTTTGGTATTCGCTTGACTATCAACAAATCGCAGGGTTTTGGCCCCGTATTTAGTGCCAGATATCCGTTATTGATCATAGGAACGAATATGGGTTTACATCCCGCCTTCTCTTTGCAGGCGCTTGCGAACAAGTTTGCGGGCTCGTCTTACAGCTTCAGCTTTTTGACGGGCTTTACGCTCAGACGGCTTTTCATAAAACTTTCTACGCTTCATTTCACGAAATGTACCTTCTCTCTGCATTTTTTTCTTCAATGCGCGTAGAGCCTGGTCAACATTATTGTCGCGGACAAATATCTGTACGATAGTCAGGGTCTCCCTTATATTAAGGACCAATTAACGGGTGCCATAAACAGCAAATGAAAATAATTGCGACCAGGTGGCCTATCGCAAACGTATCAAAAACCGTATAAGGCAAAACTTTATGGCGGAAAAAACCCAAAATTGAGATTTTCTCTACTCAGGAGCTGCGATATAGCAAAGCAATATCGCCTTGTCTATACAGGAAAAGCAATCATTTTGGAGAATTCTGCTTCAATATGGAACTACAAAAACATAAACAATAATATAGTGAAAAAATAGATAATATTATGAGTGACACCGCCCATCAGGATAACTCTTTTCAAGCTGTTCAACAGGTTTTGGATCGTCTATCGGCGAGAAAAGATTCTCACGAAGCTATGCGCCTTAGCCTGCTAGAGACCGCCCTTAAAAGTATTCCCTTTGAGGGGTGCACGCCTTTGATGATGGATCAAGCGACCAAAGAAACCGGACTAACAAGGGATCAAATTGATCTCGCATTTCCAGGTGGAGTCATTGACCTCCTCGATTTCTGGCATGATGTGATTGATGAAGTCATGCTAAATTCGATGTTAGGCAAAGACTTCAACACATTGAAAATTAGAGAAAAAATTACGCTCTCCTTACAGTCGCGGTTAAAAGTGATGACCCCTCACAAAGAAGCCAGTCGGCGTGCTGCCGCAACACTGGCCTTACCGATTTATGCCTCTCGCGCGGCAAAACTGGGTTGGCGAACAGCGGATCGGATTTGGGCAGCCCTCGGCGATACGTCTTTGGACTTTAATTTTTACTCTAAACGCACAATCCTGCTTGGCGTATGGACTTCAACGCTCGCCAAATGGTTTGCCGATGAGAGCGAAAATCACAACCAGACTTTCAGTTTCCTCGATGATCGAATCGCGAATGTGATGGAAATCGAGAAATTCAAAGCCAATTGGCGTAAACGCGACATCAATCCTGGAAAATTTATGCAGGAAAATTTTATCCCTTCGCTAGCGAAGATGCGTTATCCATCTCGATAAATCATTACCTTTTGTATTTTTGGTTTACTTGTTCAGATCGCAAGATAAGCTTGCCATCAAACAATCACACAACATTGGCTATTTAAGATATTTTGGAGATTCTATATGAGGCAAAATGACCTGTTTCCCGTTAGTGAAAAAGCGCGAAAACATACTCTCATCGACCCTAAAAAAGAAATAGCTATGCGCGATCATGCGGCACGCAATCGTGACGGGTTTTGGAAAAATATTGGCAAACGTATCGATTGGGTTGCTCCTTTCACAAAAATCAGTGACACGTCGTTTGATGCCAATGATCTACACATCAAATGGTATGAAGATGGAACATTGAATGCGTGTGTAAATTGTCTCGATCGTCACCTCGAGTCCCACGCAGATGAAATCGCGTTCATTTGGGAAAGTGATGATCCAAACATTCATCGAAACATCACTTATCGCGAAGCTTTTGAAGAAACGTGCCGCATGGCGAACATCTTAAAGGCCAGAGGCGTTAATCGTGGCGACCGCGTTATTATATACATGCCCATGATACCCGAAGCAGCATATGCCATGCTCGCATGCGCCCGTATCGGCGCGGTGCACTCAGTCGTCTTTGGCGGATTCTCTCCGGATGCGTTGGCGAGCCGTGTCGAAGATTGTGGCGCTGTTGCAATCATAACGGCTGATGAAGCTGTACGTGGTGGCAAAACAGTTCCCTTGAAAGAGAATGTCGATAAAGCGATTTCGGGGAACGAAACTGTTCATCTTGTCTTGATGGTGGAACGTACACACAAATCACTTCCCATGGAAAGCCGGCGTGATTTAAAATGGTCGGTGGCACGTGACGATGTTACATCCGAGTGCCCTGCGGAAATCATGAATGCTGAAGATCCATTATTTATTCTTTACACCTCAGGTTCTACAGGCAAGCCGAAGGGGGTTCTTCACACTACAGGTGGATATATGGTTTATGCCGCCTACACCCATGAAGCCGTATTTGACTATCACCCGGGCGAAATATATTGGTGCACAGCTGATGTCGGATGGATTACGGGGCACAGCTATATTGTATATGGCCCATTAGCCAATGGCGCAACCAGCGTCATGTTTGAGGGCATTCCAACTTACCCGGATTACTCTCGGTTTTGGAATATTATTGAAAAACATAAAGTCAATATTTTCTATACTGCACCAACTGCTATTCGCGCTCTCATGCGAGAGAGTGATAAATTTGTAAAACAGGCTGATCGCTCATCTCTACGTCTTTTGGGTACGGTAGGCGAACCCATAAACCCCGAAGCATGGCTGTGGTATCACCGCGTCGTCGGGGACACAAATTGCCCGATTGTTGATACATGGTGGCAAACGGAAACTGGCGGAATTCTGATTTCCCCCCTACCCGGTACAACCGCACAAAAACCAGGATCAGCGACCCTTCCCCTACCCGGCATTGAGGCCGCTTTAGTAGATGCAAATGGTGTGTTCCTCAAGGGAGCAGCCTCAGGTAATCTTGTTTTAACTGACAGTTGGCCCGGACAAATGCGCACGGTCTATGGCGACCATCAACGCTTTATTGATACCTATTTCAAAACTTACCCAGGTCTATATTTCACAGGTGATGGCGCCAAGCGTGATGAAGACGGGTATTACTGGATTACCGGTCGCGTTGATGATGTCATCAATGTTTCCGGGCATCGTCTGGGTACGGCAGAAATTGAAAGCGCATTGGTCGCCCATCAAGATGTTGCTGAGGCCGCCGTAGTAGGCTACCCCCACGATATTAAAGGTCAGGGCATTTACGCCTATGTTACCCTCATGGAAGGCGTCCAGCACCATGACGACCTTGGTAAAGAACTGATACAATTTGTCGGCTCGCAAATTAGCCCCATTGCGAAACCAGAATTTTTACAATTTACCCCATCCCTTCCTAAAACGAGGTCGGGAAAAATCATGCGCAGAATTTTACGCAAGATCGCCGAAGATCATTTCGACGCTCTCGGCGATATCTCAACCCTCGCAGAACCGGCAATTGTAGATGGCTTAATCGAAGGGCGGTTGAACAAGGGTTGATTAATGTGCACTAGCACAAAATTAACCTTAGCTATTTCGATAGTGCAGCTTCTAGCGTGCTTAAAACACGGAATTTTTCCCTCTCTGCTTTGAAACAAACTCCAACGAGCAGCTATGACTTTCTAGCTTGAATAGATTTAAGAATGGCGTTCCAACAACAATGCCCCGAAAAGACGATTACAACAATAAAATCAAGGCGCTAATAAACATCGTAATTATCTTGGAAAGCCCCTAAGATTTTACAGGCTAGCCTTAAATCGAGAGTATAATTTAAGGGGTTATTATTGATTTTAAAATATGATTTGAGCCTTTGAAACACTAAAGCATTACCAAATCAAGCGGCGACCGTTTGGGCGTCTGGAAATGCGACAAAACAATAACCTAAAGCGCCTCTTTGATTTAATTTGATGCAAAGGTGCTTTAGGCAAGTTCAAAGGATTTGGGTTTATGCTCAACACCAGAAACAAACAGCACGGCCTACTTGCCTGTTTATTTCTCATTTGTTTGCATACAAACAGCGCCAACGCGCAAGACACCGAAGAGTTAGCCGTCCTCCTTAAAGAGGCAAGAGCACAGATCAAAGCACTCGAATCTCGCATTGAACGCCTTGAAAATAGTCAGCCTATTGAAGTAAGCGCACGCGAAGAACAACAACAGTCCCTGTCTCCGATCGTTACAGAACTAGAGGAACGTGTTGAAGAGTTAGAAATCGTCACAACGCAGCATGATGAATCAATTGGAAGCAGAGCTGTAGCCAGCGCTTTCGATGGTCTTTCTTTAGATATTGGTGGTTTCTTTGATACCACTTCAACAATCGCCATTGGGGAGAACGCAACAGACGCCTCGTTCAATCGTCAAACTTTTGAGCTTTTACTCAAAGCGGATCTCGGTTCAAAATGGGATCTGTTTCTCGCGCAAGCCTTCACGCGAAATGCCCCTTTAAATTTTATAGATCCACAACAAAGAACAACACCAAATTTTGATAGTAATAATTCAGAAGTAGAAACAGACACGGTCGTTGCCTGGGCACAATATAAACACAAGGATATCCTTAACGTTCAATTCGGACGTTTCATTACCCCCCACGGTATCATTAACATTGAACATTTTCCTGCCTCGTTACTCGATACCGAACAACCGCAATTTTTGAGGCCATTTAATGCTCAAAATATATTTGCCAATTTCACAAATGGTATCAATGTTTACGGTTCAAAATATTTAGGAAATAGCACAGTCACTTACGCCGCTTACGCAGGTGTATGGGCTGGAAATTCCAGTAATCCAATTTTTGGTGGCCGTCTTGATTATAAAATTGGCAATAGCGGCTTCACATTTGGAGTGAATGGATTTTCAGGTGACCGCGTGGATCAACCCACGGATAGCAGATATTATGGCGGTGGCATTGATGTGTTATTCGATAAAGGGCCTCTTTTATGGAAAAACGAATTATACACAACCTCTGAAGGTAACGGCCAGGATCGCATTGCATTCTACACCCAACCGTCAATCCGATTATCTAATTCATTGACTGTACTCTACCGTTTTGACTTGTTCGATGACGACACCATTGGTGGGCGAAGTATAGAACATGTTGGCGGTCTTGTATTTGATCCTATCGATAATGTTCGTTTACGCGCGGTATATCGCTTAAAGCGGCTATTATCTGATCCGGGGTTCGATGACGCCGATGTCAATATCATCCAGCTTGCTACAACATTTAACTTCTAGGGCCGGAAATGAAACGATTATCATTATTTTTTCTGCCTCTATTGCTACTTGTATTTCCCTATGAGCCACCTGCTTTTGCGGACCTAGAAACGACATACTTTGTAATTGTTAATGAAAAAAACACGACAGATTTAAACATAGATGAGAAATCAATTTTACTCAGACGCCTTTACTTAAAAGAACAAACATGGTGGCCAAAAGGAGGAAAATCACTATTTTTCGCACGCAATGAAAATAGTATGGAAGAACAGGTTTTCAGAAAAATTATCCTGCTTATTAGTGATCGGCAATTAGATGATCATTGGATCAGAATGAAGCAAACTCGCGGTGTAACACCGCCACGTTCAGTCAATTCAACGAGAATATTATTACGTCAAATTAAATCTCGACCTGATGCTGTTGGTGTCATTTCCAAAAGTGATTATTTGAAATTTGTGAAAGACGATCCACAAATTCGAATTTTCACAACGATTAGTGTGATGGCAAATGATTAAAAGAATTTTTCGGAACACATCTATTCGTACTTTAATTGTTTCGAATTTCATCATTCTCACGGCTGCAGTTGTAAGTTGGTGTATGTTCTTAGTTTATTTTGGACAACAAAATACACAATCCATTCAATCGCAAAAGATCATTGATGTTGATTACGACTCGGCCATCAATCTGAAAGCTGCTATTGATGAAATCTTATATTTCAGTATGGAAATGTCTAATAGCTTATCTGATAAGTCACTGAATAATTTCGAGCGTTCCTTGAAGTTAGCCGATAAACTGATCGACAGCATTGATAACGAAAGCTTTAAATCTCAACTTCAAGAACAAAAACTAAAAATAGAAGAAAATGCTTTACTTGCACTGGATGCGTATATTGTAGATGACCGTATGAGCGGTGACACACATATGATCATCATTAGAGAAGCCGCAGCAAGCCTTAAATCTGATCTTACAGCAAATGTAACGAATTACAAAAACTTACGTGATTTTGAAACTGATTCAATTCGCCAACGAACAGAGTTCATTGAGAACACGACTATCGCCATGGCAATCATCACAATAGTTGGATTACTGATATGTACGCTACTCATATGGAAAACTATCTTTAAGCCTGTTCAATCTATTATTCAATCGATATCGCATGCTGCGCGCAATACCAATCGTGCTATCGATTACAAAATTCTAGACTTACCCAATAATGAAATTGGCGATACGGGGACTGCATTAAATCATCTCTTCGAAGCGATTACCACGGCCATTGATGAAGCACAAAGCCGCGCGAAAGATGCTGAAATTGCGCAGACGAGATGGCGTGCCCTGTTTGATCGCTCACCAGATGCCATTGTCATTTTAGATCCGAAGACTACAAAAATTCTGGACCACAATGAATCAACAAAAAACCTATTATGCCTCAGTGATAAAGATTTACACGCATCCTCAGAATTAAATGGACTTGAGTTTCATGATCATGAAATTCAAGAATTTAAATCGTACATCAATGAAATTTGTGTAAATGGTTTTGCCCGTTCGGATGATTTAAATTGTAATGTCGAGAATCACACGATTCCTGTATCCGTTGTTGGGGTCACGGTGCCCCATGAAAATGATACCGCATTATTATTACATATCAGAGATATTTCGGAACAACGTCGCCATGAAGAAGAGTTAAATGCAGCGCGCCTTCAAGCGGAAAACGCCAATGAGGCTAAAAGTAATTTTCTGGCCAATATGAGCCATGAAATCCGAACTCCCATGAATGGTATAATGGGAATGGCGCAAATTCTTTCAAGATCTGAAATTTCTGAAGAACAGAGCAAATTCGTTGATATTATTGAATCATCATGTACGTCATTGTTGGCTGTGATAAATGATATTCTCGAAATCTCAAAAATAGACGCCGATCAAATTGAGTTTGATAATAAGCCCCTAAATATGAATATTATCGCTGAAAATGTTCTGGGATTGATGGCCGTTGCAGCTGATGACAAAAACATAGAACTGATTTTACATTATCAACCCAATTTTCCCGCTGACTTTATTGGTGACGAAGATAGAATTCGACAGATTTTAGTGAATCTGGTTGGTAACGCCTTAAAATTCACTGAAAAAGGCCATGTCATAGTAGAAGTTGGGGGTACTATTGAAGATAACAACGCACTCATTAGTGTCCGCGTTATTGATACTGGTATTGGTATCCCCGAAAATAGTCTTGGCGGAATTTTTGAAAAATTTAATCAAGTCGATAACTCATCAACGAGAAAGTATGAAGGTACCGGCCTTGGCCTATCAATTTGCCGTTTGTTGGTCGAAAAAATGGATGGAACAATTGGGGTTGAAAGCATTCCAGGCGACGGATCAACATTCTGGTTTGAAATATCATTGCCTCTTAATATTGAGGAAGCTTCATCACCTGAAACATCCGAAATGTTCAAAGGTAAGAAGTGTCTTATAATTGACGATAATGCTCATTACCGCGAATATCTAACGAAACAACTTATTGCTTGGGGCTTTCATGTTGAGGCGCATTCTAATTGCTCACAAAGTCAAAAATTTCTTTATAATGCAGATGCCCAGGCAACACCATTCGATGTCATTGTTGCTGAATATAATTTGATAGAAGGTAATGGAGTCGACTGTATTCGAGACATTTCAAAACATCCACTAACAGAGACTGCTGCAACTATTATTCTCGCCCCGGTCAGCAAAGGTTTAGAAGATATAGACCGAGCCAAAACGATTATTGACGCCATTTTAAAGAAACCTGTTTTTAAAGCAGAGCTTCTAGAGACATTTTTGACACTTTTGAACGAGAAATCCCTGAATGCCCTAACCTCAATTTCAAAAATTGCTGCACCGATAAATCAATGCACAAATAACTCTTCTACCAACACTCTATCCTCCCATCGCATTTTACTTGTTGAAGATAATAAAATCAGCCAACTGGTCATGAGCGCGATATTGAATAATCTTGGTTATCAATATGATATAGCCAATGACGGGAAACAAGGCGTTGAGACCTTCTCTTCTTGTCATCATGATATAATCTTGATGGACATATCAATGCCCGAAATGAATGGCTATGAAGCAACTGCAGAAATTCGTAAACTTTGCACCGAAAACGGCAAACAACCCATTATCATTGCGCTCACAGCAAACGCATTACAAGAAGATCGAGACAAATGCCAACAGGCCGGCATGGACGGGTTTATTTCCAAACCTGTCAATATTGACACCTTAGATGCAGAATTATCGCGGTTCGTTAAGATGAAGCATGTTTCAAATTGAGAATTCTTGCCGATCAATAGATCCCATTTAAAAAAATGTCTCACGCCGTTACATTTACTCATAAATCAATTTTCAGTCAGTTGCATCAAAGCCGTTAACTCCGTGGTCTGTAAAATTTATAATAATTTAATAGAATAGCGTATACTCTGTCTGGGAATTTACTGGCTGTTTTAAAATTTTGAGGGTAAGAGGAAAAAATGAATACGGCACATAATCATACTGTCTCTGATTATAATTACAAAATATTGGTTGTCGATGATATCGAAATTAACTTCATCGTATTAGAAAATTTTCTAAAATTCTATGATGCAAAAATCTTGCACGCTAGTGATGGAAAAAAAGCCGTTCAGCTTTTTCAAAAAGAAAATTTTAGTATGGTATTCATGGATATTCAAATGCCAGTTATGGACGGTTTTGAAGCGACAACGCACATACGTGATTACGAAAAACTTGAAACTTTGCAACCCACACCAATCATAGCAGTTACCGCCCATATTAAGCCTACAGATCAGCACCTTTGCTTAAAGGCGGGCATGAATGATTATCTCCATAAACCTATAAAAATGGATGATATTTGTAACAGGATGAAAATTTGGGCACCACAGGTTTTACAAAAAGCCAGTTAACGCCAATGCCAACAAATTGAAAGTTCATGCAAACCATCAAAATGCTACACTCTCTTGTGTCAAACCCAAGCGCTTAAGATTTAATGTAGCTGCGTCATAATTAACTTGAGAGAGATTATTATTTAATATAGCGAGGAGCCTTCTAACCTGAGCATCTGCAGTTCTTTCCTCCCTTATGTTTAGAAGAAAAAAATCACTAGCTCCCGCTTCAAATCTCTTTTGCTCTGCTCGTTGCATTAAAAGAGCCTGATCAACTTCCTGAGCAGCAATAATGGCTAATTGTTTTGACATCGATAAATTAATCAAAATATTTCGTAATTCTACTTCAATGCGAGCACGAGTTCGACGCTCCTGCTGCCTCAGTGCATCTCTTCTAGCAAATGTCTGATTTAATTTTCCTTTGACCTCACGCCGTTGTAAAGGAACAGAAAACCTAAGCCCAACAATAGTATCAGTCGAATCCCGCGAAAGACCTCCCTCAGCTATATTTCCAAAATCGCGAGAAACTTCAGCGCGAATATCTAATTGTGGTTTAAGATCATTATGCTTTAACGCAATCACTCCTTCCGCTCTTTGAAGGCTTGTTCGCAAAAGAGAAAGCTCCGGACGTCGGCTCAAAACATCAGAAACCTTATGTTCTGACCGCGCGGCTAGGGTCATCATTTTTTTTACTATGTCTTGATTTGGAATTTGCTCAAACTTTGGCATAATTATCTCACCAAGACCATCTCGGTAATAAAAAGATAGGTCATTGGCCGCAGCTTGATAGTCAAGTTCAGCTTGCAAGACTAAGCGCTCTCTACGCAGAATATTTTGATTATATTCTGTAATAAAGATTTGTGCAATCGCGCCTTTTTGTACCTGCTTTGCTATTCCTGCCTCTCTCTGTCTTGCAATTTCTAGAAGTGCTTCATACGCCTCCAATTGCTGACCCGCAATCACCCATCGCCAGTAAGCTGTCAATGCTTGATGCTGCACACCAATACGCGTCAACAAAACTTCTAAATCTGCTTGCTTCAATGCTAAATTGGCATCATTTACCTGAAATCGCCTCGCATCAATCTTACGATTTTTCAAAAGAGAGAAAAGAGCGCCAAGCTTAAACTCCCCTCCCGTATTAGTAAAATTGATATCTTCATAGATAGGAAAAGTACCATCTGATATCCGGTAACCACCATAGACAGTACCGCCAAGGGGTTTCAATTTTTTTCGTAATTGAGTATTTACAACGCGTCCGGCCCAAAAGCCTGTGGCCCTATCAAATCCATCACTTGAAAAGACCACATCAAAGGCGCCGTCTGCAGTTAAAATATCAGCCTGAACAGCTCTTCTGGTCGCTAAAGCTTCCAAAACTTGAGGAAAATGCGCAGATGAAGACTGCAAGATTTCCTCAGGTAAAAGTATCGAGGAATCACCTGTGGAATCAGCCCTTACTGGCAAGAAAAAACTAGAGAAAGTAACGATTAAATTGATATACAGAATGTATGTGATGACTGAAAATTTCATAGTTTATGGTCTTTGTGTTTTTGAAAACTCAGGAGGAAAATTATTTAATTGCCGCCACATCTCATAGCCAGCAGTGACTGACTCTAACAGAATCCAGCCCCTTGCTTTTGCACCAAACCTTACATAAGAATCCTCTGGCCAAGGAATTTCTTCTTGAAGGTCTTCGCTTACCAGAACACGAAAGCGCCTAGTATTATCGGCGGATGAATCAATTGTGGTGACAATACCGCCAAAGGTCCCAACGGCAACCGAAGGCCAACCGCTAAATTGGACTGCCAGCCATCCTTCAAATTGTAGGCGTACTTTTGCACCTTCTTTAACAAGAGCAACATCGCGTCCATCAATTGAGAGTTCCACAACCCTTGAAATATTTTCAGGAACAAACGTTGCTACGACATCACCTATATTGACAAATGTAGAAACATCGCCAGCATTCACGCGTAAAATTATGCCATCACGCGGCGCAACCACAGTTTGAACAGATTGACGAGAGAGATTAACATCAATGCGGTTCAATTCTGCATTTACCTCGCCACACGAACCTTGTGTCCTTGCAAACGAATTTCTGCTTGCTCATAGTCCCTACGTGCAGTGAGCCCCTCACTATACAAACTTTTTAAACGTTCAAAATCAATTGCTGCCGTAGCTTGTGCTGATTGCGCAGCTTTCAATTTCAACAAAACTTGTTGTTTTTCCGCCTCTAGACGTTCCAATAACAAGGGATCATTATCAACTATACGCACGATAGGGTCGCCCGTTTTCACACGGCTGCCATCCGTAACATACCATTGCTCTATTCGAGCACTTACAAAAGCATTAATATCTTGCAATCGATCATTGGGATTTAACGCAGCCACAACCCCAGGTCCTGATGTCGTCTGCACCCAAGGAACAAAACCTAAAAATATACTTGTACTGAAAATTAATCCAATTAGGGAAAAAGCAACAACTTTCATTATTTTGGGTGTTTTGATCCCATCCAAGGTTTGGAAATATTGAATATGTTGTTCACGAAATGGCATTATTCTGTTCTCCCGTAGTTAGTTTTTTTAAATCACCCCTAATCATATTTTCTGAAATAAAGACAATATCACCAGTTTCCGATATTGCATTTTCCATATCAGTATATGTACTGAATACTGATTGTTGTGTTTCTTTTAATAGTAAAAAATGATCAAAGCCAATATCTTGTTGTCGATTAGAAAAATAGATCACAGTCATCGGAGTCGTTTTGCTCAGCGTATTTAATGTTTGGAATATTAAGGATGCAGGAATAAGATCAAAAAGTTGATTCAAAATCAGCACCCGAGGATTAGCCACAATCGCAGAAGCGAGTTTTAGCATCATTGTTTCAGTAATAGAGAGTGGCCATCCTGTTGCGGTCAATGTCGTGTCAAGGCCTTGGGGTAAACGTGCTATAATGGGCTCCAATCCTGTAACACGTAGTGCATGCCATAAAGTATCCGGCTGGATATGATGACAGCTTAACTTTAAGTAATCTCTGATTGTAGTCTCAACGAGCGTGGGCCGGTCCAACAACACAATCTCTTGACGCAATGCGAGGACATCAAGTTCTTGAATATCACAGCCGCCGAGCGTAATGTAACCGCCCTTTGGTTGCACATGCCTTTTTAACAATGCCGTTGTTAAACGTTGCAAGCCATGATCTTTACTAACAGCCAAAAAGCACGCGCCGCTAGGGATAGTAAAATCAAAAAACCCCTCACCTACGCGTGTTTCACCGCGTACTTGTGAAAACACGAGGCTAGCATCATGCAGCGGAAGGCGGGATTTTCCACTTGGTTCTTCCTGTTTGACATCTAAAAATAAAGAAAGTTCTTCAATCGCTGCACATAAATCATAAAAATAATTTAAATATGTACCCAATTGAGAAACGCCTAAAAATGCGGCGGATAGGATTAATTCTGCTGCAATTAATTGCCCAAGACTTAGCTGCCCCTGAATAACTAACCATCCACCAAGCCCTAACAATAAAGCACTTGCCAAAGCATACAGCACAAGGAAACAAACGGTCTGTGAAAATTTATAGCGAAAGTGTGTCTTATGCTGATTAATATAATCAGCCGTCACTATTTCACTTTTTTGCAACGCATGAGCAATGTGGCGCTCAGATTTATAAAACCCATTTGATGCGCCAAGGCTCTCTAGCCAGGCAGCTGCGTTGTGTTTTTTATGAGAAAGACCAATCACAGACATTATAGCCCCGCGTCCCCAGACCAGCCAAATGCCCCAGATCATAGCTATCATACCTAAGAGCCCAATTCAAAATTACAATTGAGTGATTTCAGCGACTTATGATTCTG
>CAYZLR010000058.1:0-22377 GCA_964479275.1 uncultured Caulobacterales bacterium | reverse complement strand
TAGTGAATCAAAAGACAAGCAGATGCTTTTGGTGACATATAGGTGACATATTTCAAACAGCGAATAGCTAAGTCCTTGAAAAGCCGCGGTAGCTCAGTGGTAGAGCGCATCATTGGTAATGATGAGGTCGGGAGTTCAATTCTCCCTCGCGGCACCAGTTTTTCCCTTTAAAATCAATGCTCTTATAATCTCAGCAAATACTCAGACATCGTTTTGGCACGCAATTGGCACGCAACTTGAGCTAAAAAGTCATCGATAGCCTCTACAGAGTTGGTTAGATAAGCGGGATCAAACGGGGCATATATCTCAGTAGTCGAATATTCGGGTGCCTTATGTCCAAGTTGTGCCGAAACCTCCCAAGCTGGAACACTCTTCTGCCGAAGCCACCGTGCAATGGTGTGCCTGAACGAATAAGTTTGAACATTGCCTGCTAGCCCTGATTGCTTCTTAGTATTACGCCAAGACCGTCTTACCGTAGTCACACCTTTGCCATCATACGCTATAACGGGGCCGTCAGGCGTTATGGCGCGATGATACTCAACATATTCTATAAGCTGCTCAGGCAGCCGAACTGTTGGACGGTACTTCTTATTCTGTTGTCTTCCTGTTGGGTTTAAGTGGATTAAGTTGTTCGTTAGATCGATCTGTGAATATGTAAGATCGACAACAGCCCCCGTGCGTCCAGCAGTCGCCAACATGAATGCCATAAAGACTTTCAGGTGTGGTGATGTCGCAGTTTTAAAGAGCTGAACCACTTCATCGACATTCAATGGCCTTCCTTTTGGTTCAGGCCGAGGGACTTTTACCAATTCTATGAATGGTAAGGCATCTACCTCACCTCGTTTCCACGCCCAATTTAGCGCAGATTTTCCATCTGCAAGAACACGACGAACAGAATTAGGCGCTAGGCCTTTAGTCTTAGCTAGTAATTGCCTAAATTGTGCTTGCTTATGAGGCTGCAAGGCTTCCTTTACGGTAGCTGTGGTGTGGAATTCCAACCAATAACGTAATGAGCGCGCTACCTCCCCAGAAGAAACTAGTGTTTTTCCATGTTGCTCATAAAACCTACCGAACACTTCAGCCAACGTTACGTCCTCAAATGAGGATATGGGCTTTGTTTGGTTTATAATGAACCATTCAGTTAGTTTTGTTTTGGCATCTTCAAAATTCGTTGTGCCGAGGCTAATACGGCGTGTTTGTCGAGTGCTTTTATCGAACCACATTCGGTACCACGCCTCACTCCCGTTCCTTTGGGCGAGCCAGTAATCACCAACTTGGTATCTTTTTTTGGTTGCGTATTTGGACATGTTTCTTGGGCTAAAAGGTAATCTAGCAAGTGATACCCGAAATAAGACACTGACCTTTTACCCTTTTTCAAAAAGCCAATATCTTGTCGAGATCGTATTCTTCGCAATGTCGAAAAATGCATTCCCAATAGTTTTGCGGCTTCTTTTTCAGGATAGGCTTGATAGACTTTGAATCCGTTTTCACGAGCTATCGAATGATGTAGATCAGTAATCTCTCTAAGCATCTGTTTAAATTAAGACGCCAACATAATAGTTGCTTTTTATAAAAGCGTCACTCAATCCGCCTTGACACATAAGGGTTTTATGGTCGTTGGGATTTGAGATGGCTAAATCCATTTTCTCTGAAATTCCCTTGTTATCGACGTTATTTATGTAAAATAGCATTGCTTTTATAAATAGCGTCAGTCGCGATGATGCGCCCCTTTCATACATGCCTAGAGACTATGGCCGCCCTTGGAATAAAGACCGAACGGTTGGGTCTCGTAAAGCGCTAGCCCAAGCTGAAGTACGGCATATCATAGCCCAATTTTCAGATACCGATCTGCATGACCGATGCTTATTTCTAACCGCAATCGATACAATGCTTCGCGCATCTGATTTGCTCAAGCTACGCGTAAGCGATGTTCAGAATTCAAATGGTTTAATCAAAACCAGTTTTCCATGGCGGCAGAAGAAAACCGCGAATGGGGTTTATCCCGTTCTTACTCCAACAACGCAAAAGGCATTGGCCGAGTGGATCAAGGCTACAGGGAAGTTGCCTGAGCATTTCATTTTCACCCGACAGAAACCAACTAACGCGGAGCCAATTACAGTTGGTTTTTATAGAACGCTGGTGAAAAGCTGGATTGAGAGCATCGGCGCATCTCCAGAAGATTACAGCGCTCATTCTTTACGCCGTACCAAAGCGACTTTCATGTATGAGCGCGGTATCTCAGTTGAAGTTATCGGGCGTTTACTTGGACATAAATCTCCAGCGTCAACCATTCGATATCTCGGCATAGACGAAGCGCAAGCGAAGAGCGCCGCGTTGACTCATGATATTTTTGGAACTTCAAAGTCCAAAAAACGAACAGAAACTCCCAAACTTACATCATCCGAAATCAAACAAATCAGTGATCAAATCTGGCAAAAGCTCGTTACGAGATTGCCTACAAGTTTGACAGAAACTCCAAAATAGGTAGCGTCAATGGTACTTAATCCTCTTTTCATGGGAAAACTTCAAAAAGGTGTTATGGCGGTCGCGGCAGGACTCGCTCTAGCTGGTTGCAGCGAAGCTAATGCGGAAGATAACACGCAGGCTGAGATTCGAAAAGTAGCTGCCGTTGTTGAGACGACAAAAGTAACTAGAGACCAGTGTATTGCTCTGGCAACTAAAGCTGAGAAGATTACCTGTATGAAAACACTTAAGGCTCAACGAGTAGCCGAAATCATTGCAATAGATAGCGGCCTAGAGCAAGATGCCGAAACTATCGCTACAGAAGGCTCAGAATTGGAAAATGATAAAGAAGCAAACGAGCAACGTCGCAAAATCATTAAAGTGTTAAGTGAAGTGCGTGATGAAGGTTTCATTGAAAACCCTACTCGGTAAATTTTCTTAAATTGGTAAAGTAGCATGATCTCTGGTATAATAACTGGAAATCATGAGTTTTTCTGAAAGCGCTCACGAGCAAGATATCCCAAAAGTTGTTCTGACCAATGAACACTTGGAGGCACAATCGCACAACGTTACGCGCGAACGTGTGGCGCTAAATAATGATGTTGCCACTCAATTCCCTGATATTCCTAAAAGTGCGGTGGAATACTTAGCTGTGAACTGCCAACGGCCTGAGCATTTGCCTATTGCGATTGAGAATCTACAGGGGCTTTTATCAAAAGACCCAACAGCTCTAGATGATCCAGATTTGGCAGAATTTGAGCTAGACGAGTGTCTCTATCAAGCTGAAATTACTGCTAAGTCAGACCAACGAATTTCAAACGCTGAAACTATCGATCAGATATCTCAAGCCAGAAATAATGAAGCTGAAACAGCAATTCAACTAGACACAACGATTAAAGGTTTAAGGAATGACATAGAGGAAGCGGCACAAGGTAAGACTGGGCGTGATCAACTGACCTTCGCTCAAAATTTACTCGCAGAGAAATTGAAAAACACAAACCTTTCCGAAGAAGCTAAAGCTGAGCAAATTGCTTGGCTCGAAGGTATATCACAATCTTTAGATCGCATGATGGGCTTAGTTGAAGACCCTGCTGAAGCCAAAGTGTTTCAAAGCTTGGTTGCGAGTAGTGATTTGAACTTCAATGGTGGAGATAATGCCACAACCTTCGCTGATTTATTAGTTAAAGTGAATGCGTCTGACCAACTAACTGAAGCCACTAAGGATAAGCTGCATGTGCAGGGACTAGGCGTCATTCGTAATAGTACCGACTTAATTGCCGCCTCTGAGCTGGCGCGTGACACAGGTCAGTTCGTAAACCCGAAAACTAATCGCGTTGAACCATTCACCGAAAAGAACGGAATGCCTCTTGGCGATTATACGGTATTCCCTGATCCAAAACATCCGAATGAGTTTGTGGCGAAGGCTGAAGTCGGAGGGAGAACGCTCAGTGTCCCTTATAGTCTCGATGATGATCCTGCTTTCCTGAACCGTCTTATCAAAGCCGCAATGGTTGGCGGCGTTCTGGCTGAACGGGACTTTCAAGGCGCAACGCGTGAAATATTTGGAAAATCGAATTTAGCCGCTCAAGGCTACGCGGAAATCAAATTAGACGAAGAACAGGTTGCAAGAGCCGAACAGCTCTACGGGGCGTTTATGGGGCTTGGAACCGTGCTTTCATCCGAGTTCCCGACTGAAGGTGATCTCGCCAGTTTCAAATGGCGTCTGCAAGCCACGCATATCGATGGCGATGCCAAGACGAATGACAATACGGGACGCGGTGATGAAAGCTGGGAAAAGCTCGGTATGCTGTCTAATGGGCATTTGAACATGACCCGTGTGGGTGAAGTCGGTGCGCACCTCAATACAAAATCAACGGCACTTCCAACTTTCGAAAATTTACTGACAAAGTTTGGAGCCACTCAAGACGCCTAATATATTCTATGAACGAAACCGAACGTGCCGCCTTTCAAGACTTCTTGCTCCAAGCGGGGAATGATCTTTTTAAACGCTATCACTCTGACGCAGAACGTGAACAGGGACGACAGCTCATCAAAACACATATCAAAATGGCTAGCCAATTTTTGAAAAGCTCTGATGTTAATAGTGTGGAACATTCACTGGCTTTGGTGGTTCTCTGTTACGCATATAAGGCGAATGGTGTGTATGATTGGAACCTAAAAACAGTGATCAACCTAGCCGCTCTCAGGCAATCCTTAGAGTGTTTTACGATCCTCTCAGATACATCAAACATTTCAGAAAATGTGAAAGCTAACATTGCTGAGCAAAGGCTCTGGCTATGTGACCGCTACAAGCGCGCCCTCGCAAAGCAGAATGATTCATCACCTGATATTTTAAGCCTTAAAGAATTAAACCACATTATTGATCAGGACTTTGTAAAAATCGTCGCGGCGAAGTCCTGTATTGCGAATTCTGATGATGTCACAGATGTGCTGTATCATGCCTTATATGAACGTCGCTTAGGCACGAAATCCAAAATAGACGCCGCACCCATTACGGATTGGTGGCAAAACGATGTGGATGATCGTTCTATATTTCTGCTTAGAAAAATTCGGATAGGGGCTGATTTTTACTCAACTGAAATTTGGCAATGGCAGTTTGAAGCTATGCTACGGGCTATAACCAAACAGTTCGGGAATGAGACTTACCGCTTAGTGGTTGACCGCATTGCCGTAGGGCAATCTATTTTCTCCGCTCACAAGGGGCGGAAATTTAAACGCCCTGAAATGGATGAAAAAGTCTTTTGGCTTCGATGTTGGCGAACGCAATATCACAAAGGTTTTCGTACCTATTCAGCCGCGATTGCCAGAGAGCCGAAAATCGTTGAAGCTATAATTTCATCCTCCTTATCGCATTCCGCCAAGCAGACGGCCTTGATGGAGCTTAGACCTGTACTCTTGGGCGCAAAATCTTTCCTAGAGACGCAGAAGGATCAACTTAGAAAACAAGGCGTCAATCTACTTGAGACAAACGTTTGCAAAAGGTGAGGCTTTAATGGGTTGAAACAATAATTTTCAAAGTCACGAATTTGAGCTAACGATAGGCGAACCAAGGAAAATATATGTCGCGCTTATTCATATTACTTTTTTCTGTCATAGCCCTGACGGGCTTTACGGCGTGTGCGCAAGCACAGGACACGCAGCCTGACGCCGAGGTTTCTGATGAATGGGACCTTGGGTTTGGGGAAGAACTAGAGGCTGAGAAAGCAGAGACTGAGGCTGAGAAAGCAGAGACTGAAATGATTGCAGCTCTTCATGACGGAGCCAAAGCTATTGTTGACGACTGAAGGCTTGTGCACAAAGCTTGATGGTAAAGGGTAAGCCAAAGAGTTTTGGGTTAAATGTTGTTTGAACTTAAAATATATCAGCACATTATTCCTGAGTGTATGCACAAGTCAGTTTCGTGAAAGATGTTTGAATACATACAGGCAAGAGGCGTAGCATTTGCGTCCCATGCCAGAAAAAACATCGGCTTCGATTTCAAGACTAAATGATTTACTCCGCACACAAGGTATCGGCGGCAAAGTCGTCGCAACCCCTTCAATCGTAAACCTGAGTCAAAACACCAGAGCGTCAATCTTAGAATCTATTCGCAACTTTGAAGATTTCAACGAAGATAATGACCCTTACGGGGAGCATGATTTTGGGAGTGTGAATATTGAAGGAGATAAATTCTTCTTCAAAATTGATTACTACGATCCAACAATGGAACGCCATTCAGACAACCCAGCCGACCCCCAACGCACTAGCCGAGTAATGACAATTATGCGGGCTGAGGAATATTAATTAGGTAAGGCTGACACAAGCTAATAATGGCAGGGGGGGATGGTTTTTTGTGAGGAAAAATTTTCATAGAACTTCATCTGTCTCATCAAGCCACTTTCTTGTTAATTTCGCTGAATCATTTAAGTTAAAACTGCATTCTCATTACCCAGAGTTATTGATTTTATGTCTGACTATATTCAGCTGAACAGAAGTTTCCGAAAACTCAACACTGATGAGGAGCAAACTGATGAAGCCTATAAAATGCATATCGCGTTTGGGTTAGAAAAGAAGAAGACTTGGTCTGAACTATTAAAGTATGACCGTGTTATAATCTTAGCTGAAGCTGGTGCAGGAAAAACTGAAGAATTTGAATATGCAGCACAATCTTTAATCTCGGACGGAAATACAGCTTTTTTCCTACGGCTAGAACACCTCTCGGATAGCCTCAAAACGGCATTCGAGATCGGTTCTTTTAATGATTTTAAAGATTGGTTGAATGGGGATAAAATAGGCTATTTCTTCTTGGATTCTGTTGATGAAGCGAGGCTTGTTGACATCTATCAATTTGAGCAAGCTATACGGGTGTTTTCTGGCGAGATCGGACAAAAAAACCTGCAACGGATACGAGTGTTTATTTCAAGTCGGATTACGCGATGGCAACCAAAATCCGACTTGGACTTCATTAGAAAACATCTTCCTTTTTATGAACTTGATAAATCGGATGGCGAGGAAGATGCAACATTACAATTTGATCAAATAAATGAGCCTTCAGCTATGAAGAGCGCAAAAAACATCAACATTATGGATGGCACGCCTTTAGTGGTTGGGATGTTAAGTTTAGATGCGCAACAAATGGAAACATATGCCGTTGCTAAAAACCTCAACACCTCAGATGCAAAAGCTATGATTTCTGAGATATACTCGTTGGAGGTTGAAGACCTTGCTTCTAGACCAAAGGATCTCGACGACATTATAGGGTTTTGGAAAACTAAAAAGCGTGTTGGAACAAGGCTTGATTTAATCGAACGAAGCCTAACCAGACGAATATCCGAGGATGACCCAAAACGACAACAACGTGATCCCCTTACGATAGTAAAAGCGCGGGATGGCGTTTCTAGATTGGCAGCAGCAGCGACCTTCCAACAAATAAATAGGACTCTTGTACCAGGGACAACGCCAGTTTCAGCTGGGGTAGATGCCGCGCAAATATTATTTGACTGGTCAGCTCTCGAAATACAAGCTCTCTTGCAGCGCCCTATATTTACAGAACAAACTTATGGAACTGTCAGGTTCTATCATCGCTCAGTAAGAGAGTATTTAACGGCTGTATGGTTGCATAGCTTATTAAATAACGACAAATCTCGACGTGATATTGAAGCAATATTTTTTAGAAATCAGTACGGTATTGATGTTGTTGTGCCGACATCAAGATCAGTTTTGTCATGGATGGTTCTTCTTGATGATCGTATTCGAGAAAAGACTCGTGAAATTGCGCCTGAAGTTTTCATTAAAAATGGTGATGCTTCACGCTTGCCCTTGGCAACAAGAAAAGAGTTGCTAACCGAGGTATGCGAAGTTTTGACGACAACTGGTTTTGGTCGAACTTACTTCACATCAGCTGAACTCTATCGCTTTGGGAAGTCTGACCTTCAGGAGCATATCAGTTTTCTTATTAGTAAATACAAAGAATTTGATGATGTCTTAGACCTCCTATTTCAAATGTGCCAGCGCAGGAAAATTGAGGTAGGTGCCACAATTGCGTTTGAAGTCGCAAGTGATAAGACGCGAAGCTCTTATACTAGAACTAATGCTTTGTATTATCTGCATGCGGTATCAGCGGATAATTTACCAAAGTTCGCAGAAAGTATAATCACAGACGAATCTGAAAAAGATCAAACAGTGTTATCTTGGGTAATCAAATTTTGTCAGGAGTGCCAAGTTACCTCTTCTCAAGTGGTATCCTTGTTAAAGCGGTATGAGCCTAAAAGTGAGTACCGCTATGATTCTTCATATAATGGAGTAATCCCTATTCTAGATAGTTTTAGCATTGATCAGTGTTTTGATTTTGTGAATGAAGTCTATGCTCTCCTAAAAACAGAGCCGCTAATTGAACGAAAGTATTTGGATATATCCGAACATTATAAATGGTTATACCCGCCAGCTCTTAAAGCAATTGAAAGGCTGGTAAAGGTTCATGATAAACGAGTATTAGATGATCGGTTTCTTGAACTTTTATCATTTAGAATGAGGTCCCATGATTTTATTGATGCGAATGAATATGTTGCTAACTTTAATAAGATTATCCCTGAGTTCCAAAAACTGAATGATGCCCTGTTTTGGTACTCTATAAAGAGTGCGCGGCAAGAAGGAAAAGAGGTTAAGCATTTTGTCGAAGGCAAGTTCTGGCAAAGAAGTTGGTCTTATTACCCTGATGATTTTGATAGAGTATTAGGGTGGACTTTAACTCGTAACGATGATGACAATAAGCTAGTTGCGCTATCGCTAGCGTTCACAATCTATAAGGACAATGGGAGAGGAGATAAGCGTCGTCGTAAACTATGGAAAGCTGTTAAGGGGGTGGAAATATTAGAATCTCAACTGCACAATTACCTGCACCCTAGTAAACAATCAAAATCAGCGCGGAATATGCAGCGCCAACATCGGCGGTGGGAGATACAGGATACAAAAAGAAAAGCAAAAGAAGCCGAAATTTTGAAAGATTGGCAGGATTACCTTGCCTCTGATCAAGCTGACCAACTTTTAGATGTGAGTATCGCTAGTGAAGGCAAGATGTGGCAAGGTAACAGCTATTTAATGGGTCGTGCGCGGAAGAGCTCAGTGGGTTCAGATAAATACGCTAGTCCAGAATGGCAGTCTCTTGTTCCGACATATGGCATGCGAGCAGCAGAGCGCTATCGAGATGCTGCTGTGGCATATTGGCGGAATTATACCCCGATTGAAGAAAAAGGATCGAATAGCACCTCATATGCAACTTTGTTTGGTTTGACGGGTATAGCTGTAGAAGCACGTGAGAACGAAGATTGGTTGTCTAGACTGACCAAGTCGGAAGCTCGCTTGGCCATGAAGTATGCGTATCAGGAGATAAATGGTTTCCCCGATTGGGTAGAAGATATTTTTCAAAAATATCCCGAAATTGTTATGGATGGGATATGTGAAGATATAGAGTATGAAATTTGTAATCGTGAAGAGGGAGGGCAGTATTTTGGCACTCTTAATAGGATAACAAATAGGTATCCTTGGTTTTATGAAAGTTTATCACCGCGTTTAATCCAATTACTTCGAGAATATGAGCCACAGAACATTACTACGCTTCTAAATTCTTTGGGAATCATTTTGCAGTGTAAAACTGCTGATAAATCCGAAATTCTAAGTCTGGTGCACGAAGCACTTGCTAAAAGATTAGACATGCCAACAAAGGCAATATGGTTCGCAGTATGGGTCAATATTTCTGCGGATGATGGACTTAAAGCAGTAAAAGACTTTACCGACAGTCTGCCATCTTCTGAAAAAACCCCATTTGTTATAAACTGGATTATGATGTTACTTGGAGATAGGCATGAAAATCTACGTAGTAATTATTGCGACTTTAAAAGCGTTCCTACCCTAAAAAAAATGCATGTATTTGTGCATGAACATGTCCGCTCTTCAGAAGATACTCAACGTGCAGGAACGGGTGTTTATTCTCCTAACAGAAGAGATAATGCTCAAAGCTCAAGGAGTAAGATTTTCAATATACTCTCTGAAATCCCGGGGCGTCAAACTTATCAAGCTTTTGTTGAGCTGTCTGAAATCCATCCTGATGTAGAGCACAGACCATGGTATCTTCATCATGCCAGAACGCGGGCAGAGTTAGACGCTGATAGTACACCTTGGAAGTCGGACGATTTTGCTGTTTTTGAAAAAATGGCAATGCGACGCCCGCAAAACCATCAAGAAGTATTTGATTTATGTTGTTCAAGATTATTGGACTTTAAGCATCACCTTGAAAATGGGGATGATAGTCAGGCGCTTGCAATGATCAAGATTGATCAAGAAACTGTACATAGAAACTACTACCTTAAAGAATTTAGAGATAGAGCCAATGGATTCTATACGGTTACACCTGAAGATGAGTTAGCAGATAGAGGGCGGGTTGATCTAAGAGTTCATGGCAGCGGATTGGATAATCCAGTGCCAATCGAGTTAAAGCTTGCGGGAAACTGGGCTGGCAATAAGTTATTCGAAAGATTAGAAAACCAACTTGTTGGTGATTATCTCCGTGATATGCGTTCTTCGCGTGGTGTGTTTCTGCTAGTAAACCGAGGTGCTAAAAGAAAAGAGTGGCACCTAAATGATGGGCGGAAATTAGCGTTTGGTGAGTTAGTTCCAGCTTTGCAGAATTTTGTGAATGTACTCCTCAATGACCTGCCAGAGATTGAAGAAGTCAGAGTTATCGGAATTGATCTAACCTTGAGACAAAAATAACGCCCGAAGATTCGACTTCGTAAATTTACTAAGTAAAATCTAGTAGCTATTTCATAGAGAAGAGGCTCTCAATTACTTCTGAGTTTCGCCGTTCGATAGTGAAGTTCTCAACTGTATGACAGGTATAACGCCTAAATTCAGTACACAGTTTGCCTGATAAGGACGAGGTCGCAAGTTCAAGTCTTGCTGCGCCCACCATTCACACAGTAGCTCACTGTCCATCACTGGTCTGGTGAGTTTTTCATTTTTCAAATTTACGAAAAAAGACCCTATCCAGTGACCCTTCCCTATTTGGGAGGCGAACAAGCGGAAAAGCCTCTGAACGAAAGAGATAGCCTCTTTTCTTTCTAACTTTTTCAAAAATGAATTCGACCAATTTTTCGCGCACGTGTGATGACTTTTTACAATACGGCAAAGTCATCAAAAACTTCCAACCTGAGACTATCAAAGGGTATCGGCACTTTTTTAAGCTATTCGTCAAAATGACGGAGCTTGAAAACTTGGAACATCTTTCCTCGGAAATGATAGAACGATTTTTATATGATGGTCGGATCAATCGGAAATGGTCAGCGTCTACTTTTCGAACTTACCTAAAACGCCTTCGAGCTTTCTGTAATTGGTGTGTTAAGAAAAAACTTATCAAACGGAACTTCACCGATGACATTGATAAACCTCCGCTAGAACGGCGATTGCCAGAATGCCTTACCCCAGATCAGTGTGAAACGATTTTGGAAACGGCTTATCACCTGAAATATTATTTCAAAATTGAGGGTGTCAGAAATCGAGCAGTTCTTGCGATCATGATTTTTGCAGGGCTGCGATTATCTGAAGTGGCTAATCTTAAAAGACGGGATGTAGATTTTGAAACGGAGACCATCACAATCAGGCAGGGTAAATGGAATAAGGATCGTCAAATCCCAATTTCTTCACGACTGATGTATTTTCTCTATGAGTATGCGGAAGCTAAGAATAAACAGGACAGCCAACACATTCATTTCTTCTCAAGTGTGAAACGGGATGAACCAATCCAAACCAGAGGTATTCAGCTTGTATGTCGTAAGATACGAGACCGCTCTGGCGTGAAGTTTAGTCCGCATATGTTGCGGCACACTTTTGCTACCCTAACCTATCGAGGATCACGGGACATTTATGCGGTCTCAGGGCTGCTAGGTCACTCCAGCGTTGAGACAACTAAAATATACACTCATCTCTCTTTGGACGATCAACGCAAAAGCGTTGAAAGTCATGTGATGAATCACCAAGCATTAAGTTGAACTCAAAAAAAGTGTAATTAGATGACACCATGAGCCCGTAAAATTAGCGGGACACCTATACAAATTATCAGCATGCTACCTGTAACGCGTATCCATAATGGAGCTGGTTTGTCAGGTTTTGGCGCACGAAAGGTCTGTATAAGATTTACCAATATCAACATAGTGGCGCTTAGGTGTAGGGCGATAGCAAAGATGGCAATGAGAGTATTTTTTATGTCGTCACCAGTGCTAGCGCCTAGCAAGAAAATCGTGCCTGACATTATAATCAAAGTCAGAAAAAGAGACTTTAAATCTTCTATGCGGCTTTTTGATGAATAGGCTCGCCAGAAGAGAATTCCATAAAATGTAACTAAGAGTACTAGGACGCTGGCATCCTTAAGAAATGGCGTGCTTTCAAAGACAAAGACTGTTGTTACAAATATAGCGACGAATTTAGGTAAATAATCCCACCAAGCATAAGCAACTGGCAGAGTTGGTGGATTGCGAAAAAATGTTGGAATCGACATGTTAGTCCCTTCTGGATTTTGAGTATGAGGACTTTGAATATATTCGGACATCACTTGAAACGACCAGTGCAAACTACAAAACAGTTTTTATACTAAATGCTGCTGTAAATTTCTTTCATCATGTCCGCGCCATTATCCGTCAGATAGCATTCGCGGGCGATATAGATATCCGTCGTCGTAAATCGTGTATGCCCCATATACCGCGATAGATGATCTCGCTGAATACCTTGCCGACTTAGCTGAGAAGCTATGAAACGTCGAAACCCATAGGCTGTCACTCGAAAACCAATTTCTTTCGAAACCTTCTTAAATAGATTTTGTAGCCCACTCGTTTTCCAGCCCTCGCGAGATGACATTGATATAAAAAGCGGGTCTTCCCAACGTCCAGCTTCGTCGCGAAGTTTCATGTAAGCTTGATAGGAGTAAACAATAAAGCTCGGAATTTCATAGAAACGCTTGCGGCCTTTTTGTTTGCGGCCATTAATTAGCATCTTCCATTTATGGTTTTCCATGAAGATGTCATCGTTTTGCATGCCTAAGAGTTCGCAGGGCCTAACGCCTGAAAAACGGAATATATCTAACATCAGAATATTTCGAGCCCGTTCAATGGCTGTGGCATGTCGGCGGCTTCCCATGTGAACCACAACTTTCTCTACTTGGCTTAAGGTAAGAGGCTGAATGTCTGTGGCTTCTACGCGCCCTTTTTCGATACGGGCGATGTTATTCTCTTTGATGAAGTGGTTTTTAAAGAGCCAGATAAAATAAGTATTGAGCGCTTTGATATATGTGTTTCGTGTACTGGCTTTGTGGTTTCGTTCCATTTGTAGCTTGAGCAGAGCGTTATCCAAAACTGTCGGAGCATTTAGTTGTTCGATTGTTACAAGGCCTGTGTGACGCATAACAACGTTCAGGGCGTCTCTAACAGATTTGACCGTTATAGGGCTTTTGCCTAGCACGAGGGTCTTGACTACGTATTGATCCCAATATCGCCATACGGGCGTATCTGATGGCCTCATATCCTCTTCTAAAAGACCGATCTCTTCAGGACTTAAAAGTCTAAAAAGGTGAGCATGTTTTCGTTCTAGCTCTAGTCTGGCAACCGATAAATAATCTGTATTCATGTCAAAGGGGGAGATTCTTTCTACGCCTCATCCTGAAATTCTCCAAATATCTTAGTTTGTGCATACACCCTTACTTATTGAATTATATTATGCTACTTTGGGGCGATTAAGCGGGGGCGCAGATGATTTACTTTGATATGGCATATAGCGAAGACACCTATCGTCGGTTCTTCGATACGGGCGTTATACCCAAGCGCTTAGAGTTTCCGCCTGTTGATTACGAGGACTTCAATTCGTTCTTCAATATTTTAGCGCGGGCAACTGAAATCTGCGCTAAGAACCAAAGACTGTTTTTCTCTCAAGATATCCGAGATAGCCTCGCCTTATATGCCATGTGGCGAACGGGCGTATCAGGAACCACCCAAGACCCATTTGATTTGAGTAGGGATGCGCAAACAGCGCAGACTTTGATCCTGTTAAGTTCGACATATCGAGAGTGGGATATCCTCAGTTCAGGTCAATATTTTGAAATGATGCCAACATTGGACGAGCTCGCTATGCTTATGTGCGGCGGGAAAATGCTACATCGCATGTTTGAGTATAATATGGATCAGGCTGAACACAGCGAGACTTACGGACATATTGACTTAGCCGTCGTAGATTCATTTTGGGCGCATATACCGAAGATCACCTTAGATAACGCAGGCTATCAGCTAAGAGGCGAGACCCTATTGGCGAGTTTTAAGCCGGAGACAATCAATCAGCTTTTTAGCGATGATGAAGACTTGAAATGGTTTTATCAGCACAGAGTGATTGGAGAGATGGATGATTTCATTCCCGCCAGACGAATAGCACATCCAGAGACATCAGATCGAGATTTAAGACGTTTCCCAGACAGCTTTATAAATGGGGAGCCGCTTACGCTTCATAAAAACCAAATTTACAATGATGGCTTTCCGCTTTGGATATTGACGATCTTGCAAGTTCAATATTCGTGGTTTCTTTCAAAATCCTTCGCGGCAATTGAATAGGAGGCGGTTGTGACAAATGTAACGGAGCTGTTCAGGCGGCTGGAAAACTTCGAACAATCGCAAAGAGACTTAGAGAAGCAGAAAGAAGAACTGGAAAGGCTGATCGCAACTTTGAAAGGAGACATAAAAGACGTGCGCGGAATAGCGTCTCAGCTCAAAGAATATTTCGATACACTCAGCAATCAAAACCAACAACTTCTATCGCCGACTACTAGCCAATCTGAAGTCTCTATGAGCGATGTTTTGAAATTGGTGCGGGAGATGAAAGATGTCTGAGGACTTCGAAGATAAGAAAAAGGTAATGGATTACCGCGCTCAAATTCAGCGTGAGCAGGAAGGTCGGCGAGAGAGTGACCGTCACCAACGCGAATTAGCGCGCCAGAGTGATAGGCAGGAACTCAAGCAGTTAGCGTTAGAAGGCAATATTGACGCTATCAAATTACAACATGACTTAGCGCCTGAACGCTATGACCTTGATTTTGAAGATCACATCAAACGCGAAAATGTGAGGCTGCAAAGTTATCTGCAAGAGCGGAACATTGATCTCAAATTTACCGAAGTCGAAGAACGGCTAAAAACGGATAATCAACTCAAGCTTCTCATGGGTGATATTGCGCGTTCAATTGCGGTGAAGAACGCAGAACGTAAAAATGAAGCCGCTCAGGCTTTGGACGCGCGGCAAATGGAGCGACTGAAGCATCAACATTCTATGACCGAGAAAGACGCGGATCATCAAAATGCTAAAGACCTTGAACTGTTTCGCGGAGCCTTATCCCTCGCCATGAAGCAAAAGGGCGCTGAGATGACAGAACATGATATTTTGGCGGCGCTCACGCGCCTAAAAAATCAAGGAACGGTATAACGATTTGTTTTGGCTTATTTTGTGATCAAGAAAGTCAAAGGCCGCTCTTACGGATATGAGCAGGAAAGTTACCGTGAGGGCGGAATCGTCCGCACACGTACCACGGCCTATTACGGCGCTCTTGAGCCAGCCGTTTTGCGGCAGATAAATCAAACACGGCAGAGCATTGGGCGTCTCAAGATTGCTCAAATTCGGGAAATAGCTGGAGCGCCAAAATCGAAAGGGCCAAAGAATAAAGCCGTCTCTGAGAAAGTTATAACTACAGATAAAACCAACCGTCCGTTTCGCGATAGTTTGTTGCTTCCAAAAAATCTGAGTAAGTATGACCTAAGCGAGACGGCTTTTCAAAGAACGCATCTACGCTTTGGAAATCGCTTAAAGGCACTCGGTATTAACCCGTCGCATATGCCAGATGTGACGATAAAATACGGCCATCCATCTGGCTTCTCGAAAGATCGAAATGGGCGATATGTCGTTACAGTCTCTCGTAAGCCTAAAGCCCGAATGCCGATCAACCGTAAAGAGCTTTGGACACACTACCGCCTCGCCTTAGCGCAAAGTTTCTTAGACGGTTTGGAGAAAGGAGACGGAGCACGCTTCAATGAGATAAGAGCTAGTCTTGATGACTCCTATCAAGAGACCAAGAGGCTTACTATACTCGCGGCTAATACACTGCCGTCATCCTATGGCAGACTAATGTTATCACTACAGATATTAATCCAAAATCATATGCCTGCATTTGGATTGCAACAGGCTGGCAAAACGGACTCAGGCTTTTACCAACAAGGCCAACTAAAGGGCTGGCGGTCTGAGGCAAGCGTGATGATTGCAGATGTTCAGAGACTAGGCTGGAGTGCGTTACAGGAGAAAAATGCAAAGACGCGAAAGCGATTAAAGGCGATCATTAAGACGCGGATAAAGACTTGGAAACGCGCAAGCCTTTTAGATGGATTATCAGGAAAGAAGAGAAAACTGATCAGAGAGGTGATGGAAGCCGAAACACAATTGCGAGCTTTAGAACAGCTTGAAAGGCGGCAAAAAACCCTCGCCGAAATTCTTTAGGTATGAGACAGAATAGAGGTGCGGGGCGGTATCAAAATGAAAGCGCAACAGAGCCTAGGGTCTCTGGGTTTAGGAGTGTGTTTTTCTGGCTGGTCGCTGTGACTGACAATAGGGAGGATTGAGTGTTGGGGAGATTGATTGAAGTGAAGATGAGGAATGAGCGGGTAGCGAAAGACGAAGATGAACTGAAAGAAAGTTACGCATGCTCAATACGATGTATTGGAAGGAGAGTCTAATTTGAAAGCGCCTGATTATCCTATATACTACAAGACCTTACGGGTTTTGCGGTGTCATGTAGAAAACAACCTTCAAAAGACGCTCAAATCTATGTCGATATTGGCCAAATGACGGTTAATATTCCACATGAATTTGAGCAAGCGCTTAAGGCTCAAGGCGTCTCTTTTTCTGGCTCTGAAACTGCGCTAGAAGGCCCGTCATTGCCATGCGGTCACTGCCGCCTGATTGATAATCCAAATTTGGCGCGCGTACTCTGTGATGCGGTTGCTGAAAAAACGAAAGCCTTTTGGACCTTTGCCGAATATCAAGGACTGCAAAATACAACGCCTGAAAAACCGACCCCGCCACAAATGGACGATCCTGCTTTTGATCCTCCAAATGTAAAATATGAAGCTCCCATAGACCGAAGGGTCGCCCGTGTCGTTCGATATGAAAAAGCCCAAGCACAATATGAAAAAAGATACCAAAGCTACCAGAAACTACTTCTACAAATACGCGCTCTCCGCGCGTCTGGTAAATTTGATGTTGGAGGCTATTTGGATTTTGTTGTGTCTACCCTTCAAGATGATTGGTCGGAGTTTGCGCAGACCTTTTTTTTTACACCAAAAGTTTTACGCATCAGTGAAAAGTCACGGCAAAGCCATACGTTCATAACTGGCGGTACAGGCGCAGGTAAATCTGAGACGATCAAAACCCTGATCCGCCATTACCTAACACGAAATACCAAACCTGCATTAGTGGTGCTTGATCCGCATGGTGATTTGGCGCTTGATATTGCTCGGTTTCGGGAAAACGCTGAAAATGATCGTCTCGTCTATATTCGGCCAAGTCACTTTAAAGGCAAACATATAAGCTTTAATCCGTTTGATATTGCCAAGAAAGATGAACTGTCCCTCAATCGCGCTCAAGTGCAGTTTATAGGCGCGTTAGAGCAAGTCATCGGAGAAGCCCTCACAAGGCCTCAAAGAGCCTTGCTGACGCCCTGTATAGGCGTTTTACTGCATAGGCCTAAATCTACACTGATTGACCTTGTACACTTTATGGATGACAAGCGCAGTCAGGACTTAGTGCAATATGGGCAGCGGACCTTACCGAACGCGTTAGACCGAGATTTCTTCGAGCATCAGTTCTATGGCCGAAACTTTGAAACCACTAAAGAAGCTCTAAAATACCGTTTCAGCGAAATCATACGTGACCCAACAGTCCGAGAGTTTCTATGCAATGAAAGTACCTTTGATCTTCCCGAATGCCTAGAGGCAGGTAAGGTCATAGTCTTTCACTTTAACCCCGATCATCACACGCAAGATGCGATCCGCACTACGGGACAGCTCATCAATGCCTTTGTGACAAACTATGCCATGAGCCGTTCCAAGCAACAACGTCGCCCCATTCATCTCTTCGCCGATGAGTGCCAATATTTTGTGAGTCCGAAGATCGAGGAAATATTAGGTGAGAGCCGAAAGTTTGGATTATATCTTACGCTTGCCACACAGCGGACCGAACAAGTTGGCGGACCGCTGCTGGATGCAATTTTCGGAAATGTCGGTTGTTACCTGATCGGCAAGAATAAAAATAAGACCGCAAAGAAAATGGCAGAGGAGCACCCGCTCACTGCTGATGATATTAGAAACCTTAAAAAACTTGAGTTCTACCAAGTTGAAACAGAACGTCTACCGATCAAGACGAAGATAGGAATCGTTGGTAACAAGTTCGCGCTAGCGAATGATGAGTGGAAGCAGCTTAAGCTAAAACAGGCTGAGAAATATTACCGATCCAATGTGGTTCAAACTGAAATGCCATCAAGCCAGCGACAACCCTTTCAGCGTAAACCAAAATTTCAAATTCCTGACGTGTCTTAATCATGAGCGCTATTATTCAATCATTACCTGCTAAGCCAACTGAAGCTCTTATGGCTTTGTCCATATATCGTTTTCTAACGGTAAAGCAGTTTGTAAAACTTGGCATCGGGGCCAGCGAGGCGTCAGTCCGTAAGAACATTTTGCCCAAGCTACATCGATGTCGAAAGCCTCTCGCTAAGAAACGAAAGCTAGGCCGCACTTTGCCTGATGTGCATTACCTCACTGAGCATGGCGCAAAATATCTTGCTGATCTTTATAAGCTTCCTGTTGAAGAATTTCCTTATCCAAAGGGCCAAGTGCAGTTTGGAGAGATGTTCGCGCGTCATCGTTTTGCTCAGGTGGATTTTCACATTGGGTATAGGCAGTGGGCGGATAGTCGTCCCGATGTCGAAATCCTTTTCACAGATATGGACTTTGATATCATCGGATCACGACGGCAAGGAACATTCATTAGTAAAACTGAAATCCGAGTACCGCATTCTAACGTACCTATTAAACCCGATGGTATGTTTGGCATAGAGAATAATGGGACACCTTTGATCTATGCGCTTGAGGTTCATCGAACTACGGAAACCAAACGCGTTATTGCTCAAATTAAAAGATATATAGAGGTTTTAGAATCCGGTGCTGCCGCATCAAAATATGGTTTGGAGACATCACCACTCATCTGCTCAATCCACATGAAGGCTAATGTATTGAACGGTGTTAAAACCGCCTTGTTGAAAACGCCAAGTTTTGATCCATTCAAAGGGGCTTTTTTGTTCAACACGTTTGATAATATTACAAATAACCTGACCCAAGGCTGGGTCTTTGCTGATGATAATTCAGCAAACCCTTTTGGATCAAAAGCGCATAGCAAGATGACTACGCGAAAGTGATTGAACCAGATGCGATTATCGAATTTCGCGAAGGGGACAAAATTACTCTTGCGGCGATTGAGTTACATTGGGCAACGGATACGCGACGCATCGCAAAACAGCTTGATCGGCACATCACAGCTTTATCTCAGAATTTGATTTCTGAGCGTTATAATCATTCTGACCCGCATTTGGTTTTTTCAGTTCATAAAAATCCAACAACGCGGCGGTCTGTGCAGAAGTGGTTTGATGAGAATGAGGAGAGTGTCGCATTTAAACCATTTTTCCGTTGGTTTGATTTTTATGAATTGATTGAGGCTTCAGTTACACTTTGATAGCCATATCTAATTTGATAGTTGGGTTTAGAAATCTGATCCGAATGTGACTTGACTACTAAATTCTGATCTGTTCGGAGGCTATAGGCCCTATTCTTTGTTGTTGGGGTCTAATGCCATTTTCTTGTACTTTTCTCTTAGTCGTTTTTCTGCCTCGAGTTCCAATTCAAGATGAGTGATCTTTTTTTCTTTAGCTAACTCTTCCTCTAATACTGTGACATAATCAGAACTTGCTTCATCTTCATTTTCCAATATGTGAGCTTTTCTCATATCCTCAGCTTTCGATTCTAGCTCAAACTCTTCTTTTTTATTTTGAAAGTATTTTTTATTTTCACCGCCTATGTTTTTCAAATAATTATCATATCTTTCTAAGGTCTTTGGTTTTCTTCTTTCTTCTATAAACAGATACGCAATATAAAAGAGACCGCCTATGGGTATCATAAATACGGCTGCGGTTGCAAAAAGACCTATCGATATTCTATCCCCCGATGTAATAGTTGTGGCACAAGCAAATGACAGAATTGCTGCCGCCCCCGCCATAAAACCTCCATACTCATTATCAATTTTATCTTTCCACTCAATAAAAGAAAGTGGCGTTTTAATTTTATCTTCCATTAATGATCTTTCTGGTGATTGAGTATGACCCGAAATTAAATTGGATTAGTGATTTTTTTGATAGCTAGCAAGTTGTCTGCGTGGATTTTTTCCTGTTTACTTTTGAATTTTTCGTATGATGCTTTCTCTCGAGCATCTGATAGCTGGGTGAACGCATCTAGTTCATCCCACATTCCATCCATTTTCCTCGCGAACCGTCCCTTTTCGGCTGACATGTTTTTTATATAAATTCTCTTCCCATTTTAGCATAAATTTGCAAAAGTTGCAAAAGTTTAGGAGGTTCTATGCAAGAAATAACGACCAGTGACCTGAGAGAACAGGAAAATGAGCTGGGACAACAAACGATCGGGTCTTTTATAAAAGAAACAAGGGGGTCTTTAACATTTTTTGATGGTTTCAGGTGGAACGATATAAGGTCCAAAACTCATCTTGCTCAATTAGAGAGCGCTCTTGAAATTTATCTAGATAAAAAACTTGAGCACATTGAATACACGCTTGCTCTGACAATGAGTAAACGTAGAGGGGAGGTTTTTGAAGTTTATCAAAAAGCGGTTATGGATATCAGCGAAAGGATAAGGTCTCAAACAATAGACTACCGAGAAAAGAGTAAGGAAAAGGTGATGAGCACCTTGAAGAGATTCATGGAGGACGCCGATGCTTTTGATAAAGAAATTAAATCTTCACCTATTTCTTCTTCCCGAGCTGAGAAGTTACTAGAGGCAAATGAAAGTCTCACAAATCAGAATTTTGAGAACGTATTTAGCGAACTGAAAGTTGAATTAGATCACTACAACGAAATGTGTGAAAGAATATATGTTGGTATGAGCGATGAGATAGAGCGTCACCGTAGAATTACATGACAACTATGCTTAATTTTCGAAGAGCAGTCTAATTTGGAAAAAAATCGACTAAGTAAATTGTTTCCTGTCAATCATTTGGGCAGGGTTGATGCCATGAAATTGGGTTAGATAATGTATAGACTTCTACTTGTTGTTTTTTTCTTGTCGGGTTGCAATGCTATTAATTCAAACAAGGCGATCAAAAATGTTTGCGCTCTTAATGAGGTTGAAACTAGTGATGCTATTAATGTTTTAGGAGAGGTTTCAGGAGTGGTTTCTATTGCGGGAAAAGGTGGATACAAACTAACGGATGGGAGTTGTACCGTTAGTGTGATTTTCAGCAGTAAAGGGTCGCCCAAGATAGGCGATAAGATTATTGTTACAGGAAAAATAAAAGAACTGTTATCTGTGGGGTCAAGGAAACAAATTCTACTTATAGAGGAATCAAGAAAGCAAGTTTGATATTCTAATAATTCCATTTTGCTCTCTAAGTGAAGGCTATCCGAAATTATTGTCTTACTAGTAAGTCGCGAATAGAGCTCATTTGGTTTTGCTGTAGCAATTTTATAGATTACCAAGGTATCTATTTAAGATCAGAAGGAGGTAGTGCTCTGAATAAAATGCAAGTATGAGGATTGCATTTTCAGAGTTGTCTTTTTCTCAACCCGAAAAATCGGCACGTAAACGGTGGTTTTTAGTGGGTTCACGTGGTTTGTCTCGATTTTTATGACGGCCTATGATTTTTAAATGCATATAAAACAGTGACTTAAGGTCTTAGTGTTTTCGGCTGAGGCACTGCTAAGGGAGTAAAGCCTAAGAGTATTCGTTTGGCACGCAATTGGCACGCAATTCATGCATTACTATGGTTATGGATGCGTTCAAAAATTCCTAAAAAGCCTCCAATTCATTGATTTTATTGCTTATTTACTTTGGCGCGATTTCACAAAGAGCTTTGGTAATGATGAGGTCGGGAGTTCAATTCTCCCTCGCGGCACCAGATTTATCCTTTAAAATCAACAGCTTATAAAATACCTTCATCATCACAAGCGCTTCAACTGACACGCTGGAGCGTAATCTGGTTATTATTGTGTTGTTTTAGCATTCTTAA
>CAYZLR010000057.1:0-22785 GCA_964479275.1 uncultured Caulobacterales bacterium | reverse complement strand
TTTGAAGAAAAAGGGAATCCCAGGCGACTCTATAAAAAATGAAAATGCTCTAGATATTGGCTTTTTTAACGCTTCTGCTTGCCAGAAAATCATTTTCACGCGACAATTACTCATTGAAAATTGAAAAACAGAAAAAAACAGTAATATCAATGAGATAGAGATATTGAAACTATTGATCAAAATCAGTTTTGGGATATTTTCGCTCTGGTTTACGGGTTTGGTGATTTTTATTGCCAAAATTCCCACGGAAACCCAGAGTATTGCTAGAATTGACGCCTCAAAACCCTTCTTTATTGAACAAAATAATCGCCAAAACAGCGGTATCGTTGTTTACACGGGTGGAGGCGGCACCCGCATTTCTAAGGCTATGACCCTGTTTGAAGCCGGAATCGGGGAGCGCCTGTTAATATCAGGCGTGCATCCCGATACCAGGCATGATCACCTAAAAAAATTATGGGACGGCGCGGATCAACGCTTTGAGTGTTGCATTGATCTGGGCTTAAAAGCCCTCTCGACTAAGGGCAATGCGCAAGAACTCATCGATTGGGCCGCTACGCGCCAGATCACCCAAATCATATTGGTAACCTCTGATTTTCATATGCCCCGTGCATTAGCGGAGACCAAAGCGTTAACAGACATACTACAACGCGCCCAAAACAGCCCTCTGGTCACCGCCCAACATACAAATCAACCTCACATCACGATTACCCCTTATGTTGCTCCCTCCCCCTATATCAAACTTGGAGCGCTGCCCAGTGATGGAAAATCGTGGAAAATTTTAAGCATTGAGTATACAAAATTCCTGATGACGAAAGCCCATCACACGATTAATCAGTTTACAAGCTGAGCTGGCTTGCATATCAACCGTAATCTTCCACCCTTCATGACATTAACTCCTGAGATATGATCCGCTCTTTTATTTTCCAACTTTATCTGGTCATAGGAACACTGATAATTGGCCTTATTGGCTTACCTGTGCTGTTCTTTAATGCTGATAAAAAGCGCCAATTTTGTCAAAATTGGTGCCGCGCCATGCTTGCTGGATTAAAAACGATTTGCAGTATCAAGGCCGAGATTCATGGGGCCCATAACTTACCAGCTGGTGGAGCCGTGATCGCGGCCAACCATCAATCCATGTGGGAGACCATGCAACTGTTTGCAATTTTGCATAAGCCGGTGATTGTGCTCAAAAAAGAATTACTCATGATTCCACTATTCGGGACTTGGCTTCGTGCTTCCGGTTGCATAGCAATTGATCGCAGCGCCGGGGCTAAAGCCATGCGGCAACTCATTTCTGACGCAAAAACAAAAACAGCTGAAGGCGGGCAAATTATTATTTTTCCTGAAGGGACGCGGGCTAAGCCTGGAGAAACACCCGCACTAAAGCCCGGCATTGCTGGCATTTACACAGCTGCGAACGTCCCATGTGTTCCCGTCGGGCACGACTCTGGCCGGTTTTGGCATTTCCCCGGTTATCACAAAACATCTGGCACAATAACCATGAATATCGCGCCTCAAATTGATTCTGGAAAGAGCAAAAAAGACCTGATGTCAAAACTTGAAACATGCCTCAATCAAGCCAGACCTGACGTCTACCAATCCTGACGTTCAAACTGAGTAGGAGTAATGAACTCGCTGTGCTATTTCGGAAAAAAATACCATTCCCAACACTATTATTAATCGTCACAAGCATTATTGCTTTGATCTATACAGCATTGTGGTTCAAGGCTGCCAGCGTACTCGAAAATACTATTTTAAATTGGGTATCACAACAAAATCGAGAGGGCCTGCAAGTTGAACACAGGGCCATCAAAATCCATGGGTTTCCCTTCTTCTTGAGAGCCACCATTGATGGTCCATCCTTCGCTAATGCGCGGCCCATCACTCAAAACGGTGATTCCACCAAGGCTCACCCCAATAGATGGCAGTGGAAATCTGAATTTTTAGACATAGATATTCTGCCCTATGATTTTTCAAAAATTGTGTTTTCTCCGCGTGGGTCTCAGATTCTACAGCTGCCCCAAGCGGAAGAGCGTTTGCAAAATTGGCAAGGGTCAGCAAATCAAATCAGAGCCAGCCTTGGCAGGGACAAAGATCGGGAATGGTTCTTTGTCCTTGATATTGTTGCGGCCTCTCTTTCAACACAAGATAAATCCATTAACGTTGCATTTTCTGATCTACTCATAAACGTTGGGCCAAATCCGCAAAATGAAACCATCTTGCACTCAAGCCTTTTGGTAAATAAGTTGAACTATAATGAAGAGGCCTCTTTACAGCGCAATGCCAGCCTCGATGAAATTCAGATCGCATTGAGCACAACCCACATTGATCAATTTGAAGGAGAAAGTCCGGTGACATTTTGGGCGAGCAAAGGCGGACAGCTCAATATTGACAGGGTTCTCTTAACAAAAACTCCATCTCAATTTGCGGCCAAAGGAAAAATGTCTCTCGACCGTGCAGGTTTCCCGGAAGGAGAGATTTCCATGCATATTGCAAAGCCGAGTAATTTTATAGAAATAATTCAAAACTCAAATTTGCTTACTAATGATCAAACCCAGGCATTAACAGGAGCGACTGCGATTGCGGTGCTAACTGGCGGCGGGAAAATCGATAAACAATTTCTATTTCATGATGGCCGTTTGATGATGGACGGCCAAGATCTGGCTGAATTACCCAAGGTGTTTGCACCGTAAAACATTGCCCGTTTAAACACATTTATTTTGCACAATTGCGAGACGCTCAAGCCGCTACCACTTACCCTGGAAATGCTTCAAGCTCAGCGTCTCTCTTCTTAAGTTGATCCAGTGCATAGGCGCCGGCAAAACAGGCGAGCACACAATACACCCCCAGAATGCGAAGCTGATCAGGCAACTCAATGCCGCGATCAATCAGCATGCCAGTGATACCAGGCCCGGCGGCAGTCCCTAGAACCATCGCTGAGACAGTGACAGAACGCACAGCGCCCAGATGGCGCGTACCATAGACTTCCGGCCATAAAGCGCCAAACATGGGCGATGAAACACCATAACTAATGCCGAGTAAAAACATAAAAACCAACATAAGCCACGCCTCGCCTTCAATTCCGGTTACAAAGCAACATGCAGCCAAAGGCAACAAACAGAATGGTAATAAGCGTTTAGCGCCAAAGCGATCAATGATCACACCATTGATTAACGCAACAACGGTCGTGGTCAACGCCATCAACGACATCCCAAAAGCAAAATATTGCGGTGGCCATCCGCGTAAAGTGGTGAGGTAATCTTGGTGGAAAAAAATCACTGTGCCGATAAATGCAGGTGCCAGCGTACCAGTCAATAGGAGATAAAAAACCGGATCACGTAAAACCTCTCTGCGTGTCCAATGGCGTTGATGTTTATTCTCAACCGCATGTTCTCTCTCTTCTCGTGGATGTTCACTTGCGGCAGAATACGGGGTACGCGGCTTTTTGTAGGCCCAAAGCGCAAGCGGAAAACCAACCAGTAAAAGAGCCAAAACCATTACAACCCAACCCATTTTCAGGCCATAGGCTAGGGTAATCGCAGCAAACAACAAAGGTATAGTAAATTCACCACCTTGATGGCCTAATACTACTAACGAAACCGCCCGCCCACGCTGAGCTGAAAACCAACGCCCAGTCGTTGTAAGCGCAATATGCGTCATCATACCTTGCCCAAATAATCGCAACAGATAAATTGCTAACGTCAGTACAAAAACGGATGGAGCAAAACCTGCCAGTAATGCCGCCGCCCCAAGAACAGGGATCACAAAGCTAATCACTTTAACCTCTGACATATGATCAATCACACGTCCGAGAAAAGGCAACGTCAAGGCACTTGCCAATGTTGCCACCATATAGAGTTGACCGAATTCACCGTGTGATAAATCAAATGCTGCTTGCCAGTCAGAAACTGACGCTGAGATAAAGAATGTTTGTCCGATGCTTGAAAAATAAGTGAGTAAATATCCGCCAGCAATCCAGCGAAAATTGTTTTTTAAAAACCCAAACATTTAATCAATATCTTTTTTAAGGGTTGAAAATCTAGCGAGAGAGAGCTTGGCGAATCAACTGCACCGTATTTTCAACACCATAGATTGCGATGAAGTTCCCCATACGCGGCCCTTCCGATTGGCCAAAGCAAACTTCATAAATCGCCTTGAACCAATTGCGAAGATTATCAAATTCCTGCGTTTTTCCAGCGTCAAAAACAAGGGTTTGCAATTGGTCACTATCGCGCATGTCAGCGGGTAAAGATTCCAGCCTTGCAACCAAATCCTCTAAAGCTGCTCGCTCCATATCCGAGGGCTCACGGAAATTTTTTGCCGGCTCGACAAAATCACGATAATAACGGATTGCATATGCCACCATCTCATCAAGCTTAGGGTGGGTTTTTGCACTAACGCCGGGATGATACACCTCAATATACCCCCACAATTGATCTTTGTCCGAGGCACTTGCCGCACTTACTAAATTTAATAATAATGCAAACGGTACCGGTAAGACCTCTTTGGGGGGCTGTCCTTGATGAATATGCCAAACCGGATTGTCCAGCGCTTTGACTGGCGTTTCACCAGACACTTGATCTGCATACTTGCCATGATGGTTTTGATACTCATCAACAGTTTTGGGTATGATATCAAAATAGAGCTTTTTGGCCTTTTTCGGAGAATTAAACATGTAAAGCGACAGGCTCTCTGGCGAGGCATAAGTTAGCCATTCTTCAATCGTCAAGCCATTCCCTTTAGTTTTCGATATCTTTTCGCCTTTTTCATCAAGAAATAATTGATAATTAAAGCCAGCTGGTGGCTCAGCACCCATAGCTTTCACAAAGCGGTTTGATAGCCGCACCGATTCGGTCAAATCTTCACCGGACATTTCATAGTCAACTTTTAGAGCATACCAGCGTCCAGCCCAATCAGCCTTCCATTGCAATTTTACATTGCCACCTTTTACGCTCATCTCGGTTTTGGAACCGTCTTCATCTTCAAACACAATCATGCCGGATTTGGCATCATGTTCAAGCAAAGGAACATAAAGAACACGGCCTGTTTTCGGAGAGATTGGTAAAAACGGCGAATAACTCTCCCTGCGCTCAGCCCCTAAAGTTGGTAAAATAATATCCATGACCGCCCCATAGCTTTCCAACATGCGCATCAACATGTCGTCAAAAGCACCACTCCTGTATTGCTGCGCAGAGGAGAGAAACTCGTAATCAAATCCAAATTGATCAAGGAAAGCACAAAGACGCGCATTGTTATGCGCAGAGAAACTCTCATGGCTACCAAAAGGATCAGGGACATCTGCCAGGGGTTTTTGCAAGTAAGGCTCCAGTTTTTCCCGATTAGGCACCGTGGGTGGCACTTTACGCATACCATCCATATCATCGGAGAAGGTAATGAGCCGGGTCTCCTGCCCTGTTAAAGCCTCAAAAGCGCGGCGCACCATAGTGGTACGCGCGACCTCTCCAAAGGTGCCAATATGCGGTAATCCAGAGGGGCCATAACCGGTTTGAAATACCACAGGGCCTTGGTGATTTACTTTATCCAATCGCTTAATAAGCCCGCGCGCTTCCGCAAAAGGCCAGGATTTAGCATCACTAACAATCTCATCCATTTGCGCAAGTTTTGGGAAGGTTTCAACTAGAGAGGTCATAAACGTGGTATTTCTATTTTTAAAAACAAAGTCGACATATTGCCGGCTTGCTATCGCGAAACTTAGGAAAAGTGAACCGGGGGTATTTTGCTTGATTTAGCCGAAAATAAAGACTTATACCTAACTGCCCCTATTATTTTAAATAATAATTCACCGCAATTGGGTAATATGTAGCGGGGAGAGCACCATGCGTCAAAAGATAAAGCAATCAGATTATTCAGCTTTAATAATCGTCAAGATCATTGCTAGCATGCATTTTTAGAGATCAAGGAGAGTTTTTGTAATCGGTTCAGGGATTTTATCGCCAATTCCCGTTTAGAGGCCGTAGAACGATCTGAAGCTTTCTCAGTATAAAGAACTTTGAATGGCCCTCTTCCTCGGGTATATTTCGCCCCCTCCCCACGCGCATGCAGATCAAGGCGCCTTTCGAGGTCATTTGTAATCCCAGTGTAAAGGGAGCGATCAGCGCATTCCAAAATATAGATCGTCCAATTCATGCTCATCATTTAAAAATTTACAACCCTATTGCTCTTAGCGCCCGAGCACCCTATTTTCAGATTACATTTATGAAGGAAATGTGGCTATGGCTCAAGGCGTAACAAAACTCACCCCGCAAGAAGCAATCATTTATCTGATGGTTATGACTTCCGCCGCGGATGGAAACATCTCCGAGCGTGAGTTACGCACTATCGGCAGAGTGGTTCGCTCTTTTCCCCTATTTGAATCCACCGACGAGCAAGACTTGGTCAAAACATCCGAAAATTGCGGATCTCTCATGGCCTCAGACGGTGGCCTGCATAAAGTGTTAGCCGCCGCGAAGGAAGCCTTGCCTCAGCATTTGGCTGAAACGGCTTATGCCGCTGTCATTGACGTAGTCACGGCTGATGAAAACCTTGATCTAACCGAAATTCGCGTCCTCGAATTGGTACGCGATATTTTAAATGTTCCTGATGATGGTGCCGCCGCCATTGAACACGCCGCACGCGCACGCCATATGACCCTTGATATGATCAGTTAATCAGCTGCATATTCATATTTCAACACTCGCTGGAGCCAATTGCGATCAATCACAGTTAAAACATTTACAGTCTATAACGCCAAATCCTTTAGGGTTGCTCTGGGTAATACCAAACGGATTTGATCAATGGTCCTTCGAATTGATAAACCGCGAGAGAGCTTTGTGTTTTTTCAACATCATTATCAAGCCAGAACACCCGCTCGGTCATAGCCACTATAGGCCCATTGGCAATCAGGTTTTCAACCTCGCTGCGCACGCCTTTAGTAGAGGCAAAATAGTTATTCATTTCTGTGATTAAATTATCCCGGCCTCTTCCCGCAGAGGCATAGCCTTGTTGCGAAACATACCCCCATTGTACATCGTGTGTACAATAACTGGCCATATTATCTGGTGAATTTTCACTAAAAGCGCGCACAAAGCTGCGGACAGTTTTCTCTTCTTGTGTAACGGGCTGGACTTTAACGATATTTTCGGGAAGCGAATTTCCCTCTGAACACGCGAGTAAAAAAACACTGCTTACCATTAGCATCAGCAAATTATGTAAATTGATTATCCGCAATGTCTCATCCTCATTTTTCCAGTAGGCTTCGTAAAATCTGTTTTTATAATGTTAAGTATCCAACCGTTCCGACCACAATCGCAATCAAAATGTTCAGAATAAAGCCTTCGCGCGCCATTTGGGCAATAGAAACCCGGCCCGTACCATAAACAATTGCATTGGGGGCTGTGGCAACAGGCAACATAAAAGCACAGGACGCCGAAATCACCGCCGGGATCATAATCAATTCAGAAGCAATATCCCCTTCAACAGCAACGGCGGCCAACAAAGGCATGAGAAGGTTTGCGGTCGCAGTATTCGAGGTCATTTCTGTCAAGAATGTGACACTCAAACACAACCCAATTATCATGATAAAGGGTGACATTTGGGTAAAATCTGCAAGAGAGGTGCCGATGAGATAAGCCAATCCAGACTCTCGAAACGCCGTCGCGATACAGATCCCGCCTGCAAACAGCAATAGCATACCCCATGGAATATCTCTGGCCGTTTCCCAATCAAGCAGAGCGCCGCCGACACGATGATCTTTCCCAACGTTTTCTTGTGCACCGCTGGGCACAAGAAACATCAAAATTACGGCTAAAATAGCAACGGTAGAATCCCCCGCCCCCGTAATCCCCAAAGCCCCGGACCAACCTCCAAAAGGTTCAGCGCGTGTGATCCACAAAATAATCGCAATACCAAAAACTATCATGGTTCGGACTTCCGGTGCGCGCCAGGGGCCCGGGTCGCTCAATGTTGGTGATTGCACGCCGCCCATTGACCGGGTCAGCCACAGTGCCATTAATGGAACCCCAATCATAACAGACGGCAAACCGGTCTTCATAAACCGTGCAAAACTATATTCTACCCCTGTTGCCGTTTCATAAGCATCAGCAAAAATCAAATTTGGCGGTGTACCAATTAATGTCGCTGTTCCTCCAAGAGACGCCGCGTATGCAATACCAAGCAGCAATGGAACGATGAGCTTGGAATTATCACTACGCACCAAAATTGCCAACGCCATTGTCACCAGCATCAATGTCGTAGCTGAATTTGATATCCACATCGATAAGATAGCCGCTGCAAACATAAAGCCCAGAACCAATCGACGCCCCGATAGCCCAACTAGACGGATCATATACAAAGCTAATCGCTCATGGACTCCTGATTTTTCTAGCGCTTTTGACAGCATAAAAGAAGCCATCAACAAAACAATCACATGAGACCCAAGTGCGGCGGCTGCTTGTTTGTGGGTGATCACACCAACTAACGGGAATAACGCAAAGGGAACAAGAGAAGTAATCGGGATTGGCAAGGCTTCGCTGACCCACCATGCGGCTGTTAAAACTGTTATAAAAATCGTTACAACAATGAGCCTATCAAGCCCAAAATGATACGAAGTGTAGCTCGCAATACTGGCTATAAGGATACCAAATAGAATTCTGAAGGGCTTCATTTGTTTTCCAATTAGTCGGGAAGCGATCTATCAACACGTATACTGATAGAGTTGAACAAAAAAATTATTGTTTCTTTGCCTGCCGGGTCCATAGAAACTTTTGACAAAAGGGTCCAACGCACCCTTCAACCTTCAGGTGATCTTCATCAATACGGGTTAACTTGGATTTATACGTTTTTCCTGATTCAGGATCGTATATCTTCCCCTTACGCCACCCCTTTTTCGTGCGCTTGAAATCAAAGATCAATTGCAACCCCTTAAGCTCACGCGCTTGCAGCATTTCATCTGGATTATTGGTATCAAGAATAGGCCCCCCAACAGTTTCCAGCTCAGGAAACCATTCCAAAATGCCGCAAACGCTATCCCCGCAAAGGCTAATATTGACCTGCGAATTATCATCAAGATACCAAAGACCTGTAACATCGCTGGCTGATACGGTTGTGGAGTTTCTTGTTGCACTCTCTTGTGCTTGCGCCGCTATAAATACCAAGAACACGCATACTGACACGCACAAGCCAGAAAAAACCTTAACCACGCCACATCTCCTTCAAATTTATCAGGTAACCTTCACAAATTATAACGAACCATACTATAGAGTTTGACATCATTTTTGCATACCCCATAGTTGTCTTTCACAGGATTTGGTGGCCTTGATCCATGAAGGGGTCAAATTTTTTAGGGCATTGATAACCATGAACACCCTCTTAATCCAATTTTTTCAAAGGATGACTGCACCATCCTCGTTGATTTTATGGCTACTAAATTTACGCAAACCATTCGTGCGAAAACAATTGATAAAAGTAATTTTCGCGATGCTTATCGCCTTTCTAAGTGCGCCGATTATGGCACAATCCCCACTCAACCTTCAACAAGATGAGGGAGCAAGCCCAAAACAAGCCTCTAAAAATGAAACTAACGAGCTTCAATCTTTATTTGACAAAGGGGCCTATCAAGACATCATCGCCCTTTCGCAACAAAACCCCGCTGCGGAAAATTTAGTGATGGCGTCAAGAGCCGCAAACACAATCGCATATTTTTCAACCCAAGATAAAGCCGCACGAAAAGCCAGTAAAAAAGCATATCAGTTTGCACTAGATGCCCTTCAAAAAAATCCAACACTAGTAGAGGCACATGTCCAAGCGGCCATTAGTGATGCCATTATCGGCGGGCGAATATCGCCATTTCGCGCCTTTATGAAAGGTTACGCAAAACGGTCTCGAAGATCTTTGGATCGCGCCCTCTCCTTGAACCCAGACGATCCATGGGCACTTTCAACCTCTGGGGCTTGGCATTTGGAAGTGAAACGAGCTGGAGGCGCTCGTCTCTATAATGCGGATGAGGGAATTGGCTACGCTCAATTCGTCAAAGCCAGAGAACATTTGCCACAAAACATTTCCATTGCTTATGAGATGGCATTGCGGGTTCTGGCCAATGGCAAGACGCAATGGCGCGAAGAAGCTTTAAGCGCTTTGAGTGTTGCGCGAGATCATAGCCTCATTACCTCGGCTTATGAAGCTGAGATTCAACGCCGCGCAGAAGCGTTCCATCAAGCCATTTTAAAGGGCTCCAAAACAGAATTAGCATTTATCAAGGCGCAAAATTAGCCTGAACCGTTTCGAGTAAAATCAATCGATACAGCCCCTATGTCGGTGATCGCAGAATGCTATGGCATTTTTATCCATTTGGTTCTATAGCCGAAGAGGATGGATTTTGACGCAAAGGAATAACGGTGAGTTAACGATAAATCCTTTTGTGAATGTAGAGTTTTAGCGCTAAACTGAGCATAAAACCGCACATCACTTTCACTGGTTTAGCTCACTAAACTATGTATCTTTACCGCCCTGCCAACCCCTACACTCGTTTCTAGATATCACACTATTAATAGCCATGCCCGCACAAACACCTGACAATCAACCAACTCATGTCTACAAACTTATTCAGCCTAATGATTGGGATCAAGCACTCAAAACGGGAGCCATTCCAGTGAGTGCTTTGGATCAAGCAGATGGTTTCATGCATTTATCTTCAAAAGCACAATTTATGGAAACCGCAAATCTACACTATACAGATTATCCAGAAATTTTGTGCATTGAGCTGATTGTTAAAAAACTTAAGGGAGACCTTTTATGGGAACCTGCCAAGAAACGTGATGGTGCTCTTTTCCCCCACCTTTATGGCCACGCCCCTATCGCGGCGGTAAATGCTGTTCACCTCCTGAAACGACAACAAGATCAGTCCTTCACGAATGATGGCCTATCATCTGAACATACCACAAAACAATAACGGATAGCTTTTGCTATTTTGAGCTCAACCATGAAAATACCACTTTCCCTCGCTGATGCCGGTGCACGCGGATTATCTATTCTATCACCAGAACGGGCGCACAATCTGACGATTGATTTGTTGGAGAAAGGTTTTTCTCCAAAACTAAGCCCAATGAATACCCCTGATCTGGTAATAAAAATCGCTGGGATTAATTTTCCCAACCCCGTCGGACTCGCCGCAGGATTTGATAAAAATGCGCGGGTTCCTGAAGCTCTTTTAGACTTAGGGTTTGGTTTTGTTGAAGTTGGAGCTGTGACACCCAAACCGCAACCGGGCAATACATTGCCGCGCGCATTCCGCCTGCGCGAAGATATGGCTGTCATTAATCGGTATGGATTTAACAATGATGGCGTTGAAAAAATTGGCGAGCGGTTGCATGAACGCGACACCTCAAAAGGGATTGTCGGCATTAATTTAGGGGCGAACAAAGATGCAATTGATCGCACTGATGACTATGTAACTGGATTAACACATCTCGCTGGCTCAGTTGATTTCTATACAGTGAATATTTCATCCCCTAACACGCCGGGACTGCGGGCCCTACAAGATCAAAAAGCGCTTACCGATCTCTTAGAGCGCGTTTTAAAGGCTCGCGAAAACCATGCCCCTAAAACGCCAGTCTTTTTAAAAATCGCCCCAGATTTAAAAGATACTGACAAGGCTGATATTGCGCACGTCACTCAACAGTTAAAGCTAGATGGATTAATCATCTCCAACACAACCCTTGCAAGGCCAGACAGTCTACGCTCCCCTCACGCAAAAGAACCTGGCGGACTTTCCGGCGTGCCTTTGTTTGCTCCCTCTACGCAATTATTAGGCGAATTTTATCAGGAAATTGGACACGATATCCCACTGATCGGGGTTGGCGGCATCTCATCCGCACGCGATGCTTACAGAAAAATATTAGCAGGAGCGAGCTTGATTCAGCTATATACTGGATTGATCTATCAAGGCCCGGGTCTGGCCTCCGCTATCGTAAAAGGCTTGCAAGAATTTATAAAAATTGACGGCTATAATACCATCCGTGACGCGATTGGCATGCAATTCCAATAAATTTTCCTCAGTAAAGAGAACGAATATTGCTATTCGATGATGTTTTCTCTCAGCAAGCCACGGACCAATTCAACATCGGATGGTTTATCTACGTCGATCGCGGCGTTCGCAAATGGCAAGGGAATCAACGCCGCTCGGGCACCCGTTTTCTTTTCTATATGCACCATCGCCCGCTCACGAGAGAGACGGCCAAGTGCATAAAGCAAACCGGATAAGATCCCTATCGTCATTGCCATTTTTAGTGGATTTTTGCGGTTATCCTCCAGATTTTGCCAAAACTGTATTAGCGGATTCGCTCGCTCAGCACGCAACCAAAAGAGATTTGCCCCAGAAAATTGAAAATCGCAAAACTGAATAAAGGTACGCCGCGCTTCAGGGTATTGCGCTTGAAAAACCTCCTGAGAGACACATGCTACAGCAACATCTACCTTAGTCCGATCAATATGTTCCAAAAATACATCAATCATTCTTCCATTTAAAAGAGGATGATCGCAGCTTGTCACGATTAAATCTGAACCCTTTGGCAACCCTTTTAGGACTTGTAAAATACTACGAGCAGGAGATCCGGCTGCTGGTAATGTTATTATTGAATCATCATAAAAAGGAACCTCATGAAACGATTTATGAAGCTCTTCTGGTGCAATCACCATGATCTGGTCAAGGGCTGAATGATCTCTTAAGGTTTTTAAGACGTGAGAAATCATCGGCAAACCGTGAATATCGATTAAGCCCTTATGGATCGCCGAGTATTCAGCAAGGGGGTCGCTCGTCACTGCTCTTTGGCCCGCAAGAACCAACACCTGCCTGCGCACTTTTTCAACCATCTCTGCGTTAGTTCCTTTAAAGTAACCCTGAGAGGTTAGCTTAATCATAAACTTGATGGAAAACTATCCCACAATCGCAAAAATATCTCTTTAATAGCCTTGATGAGCTTAGCTGCTATGGTTAGGTGAGTGGTGTTTAGTGCAACGAAATTGGAATTTTATGCCATGCCCGCGATCGGAGTGATCATTAATAATAAAAGCAATCGTAGCGCTTCCTTACTTGATGATCTGCTTAAAGCTACACAGTCCGTAGACGATATCATAATAGAAGTGCTTGATGGCATAAATGGATTAGGGCGCGCACTCGATAAAATGGGCCAGCATAATATTGAGGTTTTGATCTTGGCGGGCGGTGACGGTACCATGCAAGCTGCCGTTACTGACATTTTAAACAATAATCGTTTCACAAAAATGCCTGCATTTGTTGCCCTGCCCTGCGGAATGACAAATGTTATTGCAAATGATTGCGGTCTAAAAGGTAATCCGGCAAAATCACTACTGAAGTTTATGACACGCTATAGACGTGGCCAATCAGTTACTAACGAAAGAGACATCCTCAGTATAGGTAATGAGCATGGGCAATTTGTTCACGGTTTTTTTATGGGCGCTGCCGGTTTTCATACAGCTGTCAAATTTAGCCGTGAAACCATACAAAGCAAAGGTGCAAAACGCTCATTGGCACTCATGTCGAGCGTCTTTGGCTTTATTGCCCGCGCAGCGACTGATCCTGAAAAAACCATTGATGAAATTCACTTAGATTTTCTAGAAGGGCACGGCGATAATGTACCGCGATCGGGTGAACGCGCTTTATTTTTGGTCACCAGCCTAAAAAAGCTCGGGGCTGGGTTTTATCCCTTCTGGGGCCGCGGCGATGGTGGGCTGAGAACGACGATGATTGCTCATCCCGCGCACAAATTATTAGCGGCAGCGCCGTGGGTGACCTTTGGGAGAGAGCGAAAATGGTTTAAAAAGCATCATATTGACAGCTGGAATACAAACCGAATGGTTACAAAATTCTCGGGTCCTTACGTATTCGATGGTGAAATTTTCCAAACCGATAAAGAGACCCCCCTTATCATCGAAAAAAAATATAGAGTAACTTTTTTGACATAAAGAGCTTGCTTAAACAGACAATCAATGACTTAAATAATTTTCTATGGGCGAAACAAAACAACAAAGGTTTGAATTTATAAAGGGTACACTTCAAAAAAAGTGCCCCGCTCCCACCTATGAGCTCGCCAAAATTCTCCAAACCAAATATCCAGGATCAGCGATCATGTTGTATGGTTCTGGTATTAGCGTTAACGAAGATGCGAGAGCCGATGAAATCGTATATGATTTTTATGTCATTACACCAAACTATAAATATGCCTTTAAATCACGAATGCTGGCTTTTTTTAATTGGATGATTCCTCCAAATGTTTTTTATATTGAAGAAAAAACAGAGTCAGGAAAAATCCGCGCAAAATATGCTGTTCTTTCTATAGATCATTTTGATAAGCTCGTCAGTAAAAGGACTTTCCATTCTTATTTCTGGGCGCGTTTTGCTCAACCCTCCCGGCTCGTTCTTGCAAATGATAATATGACGAACAAAATCACGGTTATCGTCGAAAAAGCGATTGATAATTTTGTTCTACAGTCGAGAGGACTCGTTAAAAAAGGCAACAAACTGAATGAAGACAAACTGAGTGAAGACAGTGACATCTTAATTCAGGCCATATGGAAAGCCGGGTTATCAAAATCCTACAAAGCGGAATTGCGTGCTGAAACGCCAGATCGCGTAGATAAACTCCTCAATCATTATGGGTTATGGCCACTTAACGTCACACTGCTAGAGGATTATGAGAAACATTCTACTCATTTTTTTAGTCAGTTTGCATGGCGCTTGCGTGCGATCCAGGGGGGCGTTTTATCTGTCCTCAGACTCATCAAAGGCGCGATGACATTCGAGGGAGGCATTGATTACATCGCTTGGAAAATTAGCCGTCATGCTGGCTTTGAATTGCCCGTGAAAGCTTGGGAACGCAATTGGCCAATCTTAGGAATTCCAATTCTAACATTGCGTTATTACAAATTGAAAAATAGCCATTCCCGTTAAAGGGTTTTACAATGGAGGCCCCGACAATAGAGCTATTCTATTCGAACGGTCCCGGTAGCAGCCATCTACTCAGCACCTTCAGCGGCAATAGCGCCCAACGCGCCTTGAATTTTTTGTAAGACTGGTGCCCGATCATTAACACCATGCGCTTCAAAGATATAAGCCATATCAGGATAGGATATGGCTACTGCGCCATCTTCATCCTCATACACAAGGATTTTCAAAGGAAGCTCAATACCCATTGTCTGCACTGATAGCATCAACGGCGTCCCGCCTACAGGATTACCAAAAATGATCAAGGTCGTGGGGCGTAATGTCTGGCCGATAGAAGCGGCCCCTGCTGAATGATCAATCACCGCAAATGTTTTAAATCCACGCTTATCAATAGCGTTAATCACTTGAGCCAGTGTTGTTTCAAAATTATTAACACTTCGACTTATAACCAAATGCGGATCAGTCACATTACTCTCCTCTTGTCTAAAAACGTTATCCGACTGCACAGGCGTTGTCGCCACATGTGCACAGGCTCCCGTCAGGAAAGCCAAAGTTATCACTGCTAAAATTTTATTGAGCCCTGCAAGATTGCTGGTCCCAATAAGGTTTTTCGGCAAAATTGCATTACTTAAAATTAAAGAAAGCACTGACCGCATTTTTCTCATAACAAACCCTTCAATCAACGGCTGCAAGATACAAGCCTATCATGACCTTAAAAGCCGTTCAATCTCGTAACGTTGATTTAACAAGGCCTGACGACCCGTTTCTATAAATTCATCGGCACGATCAAATGAGGTCGGCAAAGCTTCGCGCATATCGGGTGCTAAGAGGATATCAGCTGGCATGCTTTGCGCTCTCGCTCGAGCTATATTCATTTGCAATATATCCGTCACCGCCATTGCAGTTTCGAAAAGCTGGGGCTTGGCTTTCATTTTATCACGAGCCTTTTGTATTTCGCGCTCCACGCCTTGACGTGTATCGGTAATCAATTTTGTAACGGCAGCAGAAATCTTCTCACGTGGATGCTTATCGTCCCGATGATTTTTCAAATCTAGCATCGATTTGTCATCGATATCTTCGCCAAAACGCGGTCCAGTTTCATCAAAACGATGCAAGGCTTTTGGTACCGCCATTAAGTCGACAGCGATAACAACATCTGCGCCAAGTTTCCGCGCGAGGGATATAGGGGTAGGGTTGACAATGGCCCCATCTACTAACCACCGTCCCTGATGAGGTATAGCTTGTAAAAGAACGGGAATAGCACTGGATGCGCGTGCGGCGGTTAAAATAGACCCCGTTGTGATTTCAATCTCATCGCCGGTTGCAAGATCACACGCAACTGCACCATATTTCACATTTAGTGTTTCGATATCCCGGTCAAACTCTTCAAAAGCTTCGAATGCATTTGCAGCATTAACGAAGCCACCTTTCGTGATCTGGAAATTGAAGCTGCGCAATGCTGCAAGCGGAGACAGAGAATGCGCCCAGGCCTCAAACTCATCCAGAGCACCAATCAGATGGGCACCCCCTACAAGGGCGCCTACAGAACACCCGGCGATGATATCTGGCTCTAACCCTAGCTCTTTCAAACCGCGCAGCACACCAATATGGGCCCATCCACGCGCAGCACCCGCACCAAGCGCGAGCCCTAACCTTTTCGTCATAAGCCAATTTCCTTTTAAAGAGTAGTTAATCAGTATTACTAATATATGACGCTTAGCTGATAATTTCACCCCCAACATACACGATGAATTAACCATGTCGCCCTTATGATTGATCCAATAGGTGGTTTATGGATTTTTCATCTCTCAATCTTTTGTCTGGCTTGACGGAACGAATGCGGTTTCTCTCCAACCGTTCAAATGTTATTGCGCAAAATATTGCCAATGCAGATACACCAGGTTATCGCGCTAAAGAAATTTCGCCCCCTGATTTTGAGGCCCTTGTGGAGCATACACAAGCAATGCGCGTTAACGACTCTCGTCATCAGGCTGGATATGCCTCACTAACTTCTTCGAACAATCGCATAAAGACAAGTTCACAAAGCGCCTCTCTCGACGGTAATTCCGTTTCAATAGAAACTGAAACTATGAAACTCTCGCAAACCCGCATGGAATATGGGTTAGCATCCACGGTATATCGCAAAGGTCTTGATATGTTACGCCTCGCAATAAGAAGCGATCGATAGTTGAAAGCGAACTTGATCAAAGGATAAAATGATGGACGACATATCTTCAGCAATACAAGTATCCGCATCAGGATTAAAAGCACAATCAGATAGATTACGCGTAATTGCAGAAAACCTTGCCAATGCAAACTCAACCTCTGATACCGCCGGTGGTGATCCTTACCGTCGTCAAGTACCCGTATTTTCTGCAGTGCTTGATAGAGCTATCGGCACACAAATGGTTGAGTTATCGCAAGTGACTTATGATACAGCGCCTTTTACCTTGGAATACGACCCAGGAAACCCTGCTGCGGATGGACAGGGATATGTGAAATTGCCGAACGTAAATCCGCTCATTGAAATGATGGACCTACGTGAGGCACAGCGTAGCTATGAGGCAAATTTGGGGGCTCTGGACTTAATGCGCACGATGGCCAACGCGACATTACAAATTTTGGAGTAAACACTCATGAGTAAATCTTTTGGCATTAAAGGAAGCGCGAAAGCAAAAGCGGCAGCTGCATTTCGCGCTAAGGAAGGCAACAGGTTTTCACCCGCCGAACATTTTCTAGGTGCAGCATTAATGGGAATTTGCTCAACCTTGGTCGTGCTTGTTGGCCTGTGGCTGGTATTTACAAATCGCGTTGATTTTATTCCCGTTGTTCTCAGCATTGCTGCCTATTCAATCGTCTTGACGATATTAGGAAAAAAGTTCCAATAACAGATCAATCTTAAGGTTTTCAAATGAGTATAAATTCACTCCAAGCCTCAAACGCCTATAATGAGGCTTTACAAAACCTACAAGGGGCAACATCAAATACGCCGTCATCAAACCTAAGTCCCAATATCGCAGAAGGCACTTTTTCTGAACTTCTCAGCGATGCGTTATCACAGACAAACGCAAATATACAATCAGCAGAGAAAGCAGGTTCAGCAGTTGTGACTGGAGACGCAAGTCTTGTTGATGTTGTAACAAGTATTAGCGCTGCTGAAATCTCGCTAGAAGCCGCCATCGCAGTGCGCAACCGAATGATTGAGGCATATCAAGAAATTATGCGTATGCCGATTTAAATCGTGTCAGCCTCTATTTTTTCGAAAAAATGTCGCCGACACAAAGGTACATAACGCTCATTACCACCAACTTCGATTGACTCCCCGTCAACAACAGCATTTCCTTTACCATCGATACGCAAATTCATAGTCGCTTTACGACCACAATGACAAATTGATTTCATTTCGCGCAAAACATCGCCGAGCGCGAGAAGCCACTGGCTCCCTTCAAAAAGATGACCTTGAAAATCAGTTCTAAGGCCGTAACACATGACGGGTATACCTTGGCGATCGGCCACACTAACCAATTGCAAAACATGGTTTTTAGTCAAAAACTGCGCCTCATCAACAAACACACAAGCAATAGGCCTTTTCTTTACCTCGCTTTCAATAATTTTATCAAGCTGAGAATTCAGATCAAATAATGTTGCCTCATGCGATAATCCGATTCGAGAAGCGATGTTGCCCTCTCCCGCCCTATTATCAATCGCAGCAGTAAAAAGCATAACTTCCATACCGCGTTCCACATAATTAAACGCTGATTGCAAAAGAGCTGTACTTTTGCCCGCATTCATTGCGGCATAGGTGTAATATAATTTTGCCATTGTATTAAGTCTCAACAAAATTTCGAATCGTTAATCATCGATTGTTTCCGGAAGTGTACCATCAAATTCATGCTCAATGGGACCCGTCATCATGACATGATTATCTTTCTGCCATTCAACCGCTAATTCTCCGCCATCAAGGATTATGGTGGCTTTGCGATCTGTAAGACGCCGTCTTGAAGCTGAGACTAATGCTGCACATGCAGCTGTTCCACAGGCTTTCGTGATGCCAGCGCCGCGCTCCCATACACGCAGCCGAATCTGATATCGGCTAATCACTTGCGCTATAGAAACATTTGCACGCTCGGGAAAAAGCGGGTGATTTTCCACCAAAGGTCCAAACCGATCAAGCGCCTGTTCTTCCACATCATCGACGAAGAACACACAGTGGGGATTGCCCATATTGACCGCTGATGGGCCCCAAAGCACAGGCTTATCAATTGGACCCAGCTTAATATCAATAAACCGGGTATCGTCCATTTGCTCTGCAAGCGGGATTTGCTTCCAACGTAAACGCGGTTCCCCCATGTTAACGCTCACTCTATTCTGCCCAGCTTTACGCACTTTATGTTGAGTACTGTTCGTTGAAAATTCAGCGTTATCGACGCCCAATTCCTCCATTAACAGCCAGCCAACACATCTTGCCGCATTTCCGCACGCATCAACTTGAGAACCATCAGCATTCCAGATACCCATATATGGGCCGCCTCTGTCTTCCAACGTTATAATCTGATCGCACCCAATTCCTTTATCTCTGTTCGCAATCAGCCTGGCAGCTTCGCAAGTCATGAAACCACCACTTGTTCGAAAATCCAAAATCACAAAATCATTACCAAGGCCATTCATTTTGAGAAAAGCATGGCCGTTGAGATGGCTATTTTTTAAATGAGACACGATGTTCACCAACGCAATTTGAGAAAAAGTTAACAAACCCTTCTTCTACGATAATCCTTCAAATATGCAAACCCTATTACGAACATCTTGTTTTTACTGATTTATGTTTGGTTTAGTTAATCTATCCACAACGGCACAAGCCTTAACGCACATCATTAAAATTCAGTAAACGAATTATAATTATTGAGATATTTTTAACCTCTACGCTCTATTTTTAGAGTTAGGGATACACACAATATACCAAAGAAAAGACATGACCAAAACCGCAAAAAACGCAGCACCGTCTCATTTAAGTAAAAAAGAGAATTCAATAAAATCTAGGATATCACTCTTTGCTCTTGAACCACGCATCATGCTTGATGCAGCGGCTACATTGACCATACATGAAGGTCTTGCTGATGCGTATATCGAGGGCGCAACCAATGATGGCGGAATGGATGCTAGAAATTTGCAAGAATTTCTGAACCAACAAGTCACAGAGTTGGATGCGGCACTTGGCGTTGCCCCCATAAATTCTTCATCGGAAAACGCACAGTCACGCTTGGCGAACCAAATCACTTTCGAAGCTCATGAAACAGATGCGTTTACATTTAATGACCCTTCACTGACTACGCAGGCCTCATCCTCTGGCTTATTCACCGATGATTTTTCTTCTAACATATCTTTGACTGAAAATGCCTTTCAAGAGACAGCGCCTGAACAAACGCTTCCTGAAATAATTGCCACCCCACGCGAAGCATCTACGGACACGAGCGCTCAACAGCTTCCTTCAATTGAAGGTAACTTTTCCACCACTTCAGATATTCCGTTAAATGACCTATCAGGTACTAATGTATTTTTTATCGATACCAGTATCAATGGTTACCAAGATATCGTTGCATCTCTCCCTGATGGAGCTGAAGTCATTTTGATTGATGCGAATGAAAATGGTATTGATATCATCGCTGATACGCTCGCTGGTCGATCTGATATAGATAGCATACAGATTTTTTCACATGGTGAAGCTGGTGCGCTCTCATTAGGAAATGTTGAATTAACAACAGAAACCATCAATGGTGAATTTGCTGACGAATTGGCCGCAATCGGCTCAGCTCTGTCTGAAAATGGTGATATTTTAATCTATGGTTGCAATTTTGCTCAAGGTTCCGATGGTGAAGAAGCAGCATCGGCCCTTGCTCTTGCGACAGGGGCAGACATAGCCGCATCTGATAATCTTACAGGCAGTGAATTACTCGGCGGCGACTGGATTTTAGAATTTACTACGGGTGAAGTTAATCATTCTGCAATCGTTTCAGCCACGAACTTCATGGGTATTTTGCAAGATCCAATTACGCTAAATTTTACCGGTGCAACCCTTGTTCCAGGATCTGGCAATGGCTTTAATATTGGTTCCGCCTATATTTTTGAAAATGTAACAACGGGTGTTGATGCGGTTATCACCCTTACAGATCTTGTGGGCAGCGCAACTCTTGGTGCAATTGATAATTTTATTTCCGCTGGCGGTGATCCAGCAGGTTTTAATGAAGCATTTCAGCCAGAGGTTATTTTAGGGGCTAGTGACGGGACAACCACCATTCAGAGTTTTGCTGAATTTAACATTGCATTTTTCGAGATGGGCACTTTTAACGGCCCAGGAACAGGTAATCTAGTCGAGATTACTCTTAATGCGAGCCCAATTGATGTCAATGGAAATAGTGCAACTGCTACTGGTGGCACCGCTCGCGAACAATTTCAAATTCAAGGGGCTACACTCCAAACATTAGAGGCTAATTCTGGACTCTTAACAGATTTTGATTCGGCAACTGGATTTACTCAGTTAACAGCAGAAACATTTCAATTTTCACCGGGAATTACAACAACCGCAACAGATTTCGCCGCACAAACTGTTTTGACAAACACGAGTAATTTTGATATTCGTGTTGGTGGTTTAACCTCAGCAGCCACCGCGCAAACACGTCAGTTATCTTTATTTTTTGGTACTATTGATTTCACAGATCCTGTGGTTTCACGAATTGGCAATACGACCCCGATAGCACAAAATGATATCTTCACTACCAATTTTGACACCAATATTACCGGTAGTTTGTTTAGTGATAATAATTCTGGTATCGATCGCGACCTTGAAGTTGACCCCTTTTCAATTACACAAATCAATGGTGTGAACGTCACAAATGGACAAGTCATCGATTTAGGAACCGATGGCTTGTTGACGATTAATCAAGACGGCACATTTTCGTTTGATCCCAATGGGCAATTTGACTCTCTATTAGCCGGTCAAAGCCGAGACGTGACTTTTACCTATCAAATTACAGATCAAATCATCTTACCATCTGGCGCGACCGCAGATGCATCGGTCGTTCCATTATCAGATGAAGCGAGCGTCACCATCACAGTTACAGGACCGGGTAATATTGGTCCCGATGCGCGTGATGATAGTTTTTTTGGCGCTAGTAACGGCATCATCACGGGTAATGTTCTCGCCGATAATGGCGGTGGCATTGATACAGATCTTGATGGTGATAGTCTGATCATCACTCAAATTAACGGCAGCAGTGTTGCAATCGGCACGCCAATTACATTAGCTTCCGGCGCGATCGTCACGCTTAATGGTGATGGTACCTTCTCATATAACCCTAATGGTGCTTTTGATTTTCTCGCACCCGGGGTCTCAGACACTGACAGCTTCACCTACCAAATCAGTGATGGGAACAGCGGAGTTTCTACCGCTACCGTGACATTGAATCTTACTGGTGAAAACGCTCCCAACGCACAGAATACAAATTTTAATACGACCGAAGATGGTCCTATAATATCGAGCGCAGTAAACGCGAGTGATCTTGACAATGATCTTGATCCTAATGGCTTTACGCTAATCGCTGACGTCGATGAAGGCATTCTTTCATTTAATGCGGACGGCACATTCGATTTTAATCCAGGAACTGATTTTCAAGATTTAACGCCTGGTGAAACACGAGATGTCTCATTCACCTATACTGCAACCGATTTAAATGGTAACCAATCTGAGCCTGCCACGGTCACGATAACGGTTTCGGGCAATAATGATCCCGCCATCATTACCGGCGATAGCACCGGCGCGGTTACCGAAGATCTCG
>CAYZLR010000056.1:0-22816 GCA_964479275.1 uncultured Caulobacterales bacterium | reverse complement strand
TCAGTGAATCACGATTTGCCCTAAATCTGGAGACTTTTTCAGCAGCCTGTTAAAGTATTTTGTGTGTCTGTGGGAAGCGGTTGAACTGCAATAAATGCTTGAGTGGCAAAGCGCTCTAATTGTCAGCTCACAGGAGATGATCAAGATTAGTCAGGTTGGTAAAATGACTATCGATTTAAATTTTCCGCAGCTTTGTCCGCATAATAGGTAATGATGCCGTCAGCGCCCGCACGCTTAAATCCAATGAGGGCTTCCATCATAGCAGCATCTGCGTCCAACCAGTCATTTTGACCGGCGGCCATTATCATCGCATATTCGCCCGAAACCTGATATACAAAGGTTGGTTTTTGAAAGGTTTCCTTGGCGCGCCGTACCAGATCAAGATAGGGCATGCCTGGTTTGATCATCACCATATCAGCCCCTTCAGACAAATCCATTGCAATTTCATGCAAAGCCTCATCACTATTGGCCGGATCCATCTGATAGGTTTTCTTATCGCCGCTTAAGACACCGGAAGAACCGATAGCATCCCGAAACGGCCCGTAAAATGCCGAGGCATATTTTGCTGAATAAGCCATGATCTGAATTTGGGTCAGATTAGCATGCTCTAGCGCGGCGCGAATAGCAGCAATTCGTCCATCCATCATGTCGGAGGGAGCGATGATATCAAACCCCGCATTTGCCTGCAAAAGTGACTGCTCAACAAGAATTTTGACAGTCTCATCATTATCAATATCCCCGTTCACAAGAATACCGTCATGACCATGATCGGTATAGGGGTCTAATGCAATATCACCCATTAAACCAATGTCTGGCAATGCGTCTTTGAGTGTACGTGCCGCGCGGCACATTAAATTATCCTTGTTAAGAGCGTTATCACCGCGAGGTGTGCGATCTTTTTTATCGGTATAGGGAAAGAGTGCCAAGGCGGGTATGCCGAGATTGTACGCGCGTTTAGCTTCCAAAACGGCTTGATCGATTGAAAGGCGGAAAATACCGGGCAATGAGGCGATCGGCTCTTTTATATTCTCGCCTTCAATAAGGAACATACTCCAGATCAGATCGTTTGGTGTAAGCCTGTTTTCACGAACAAGACGGCGAGACCAATCAGATTGACGATTACGACGCAAGCGCGTTGCCGGGAATGTACCATTTATTAGGGGCGTTTCATTATGGGGCATCAAAAATTGACTTTCCTAAAAAGAGCTCACAGTCTTAATTATATAGTCTCATTACAATACATTGATGTGAATAATAATTATAATTTGAATTCAAATTGAACAATTTCCTTTAACCCAGATTTTAATATTGTGGGTTATGGTTACCATTCAGTATGAGTAATGAGGCACATGTATGAATGGATTTCAAGGGGCATTCGCGCCAGATCAATCGAATGATTTAATTGGTGGTGATGTAATCGGCGGCAATGAGGTTGGGACTTCCCAGACAGACCCACTAAAGTTAGAAACGGGATACCTGCAGCTACTGCAATTGGTAGAGCGATTGCATCGACAATTATTGGATGTGATCAAAGATGAATTGGAGCGACTAGATTGTGGTGATATCAATTCTGTGCAGGCACTTTTATTGTATAATATTGGTGATGCAGAACTTACACCTGGTGAGTTACGCTCGCGCGGACATTATCTTGGTTCTAATGTTTCGTACAATCTCAAGCAATTGGTTGAGAAGGGGTATATTCAGGACCAAAAATCCCACACGGATAAACGGTCAAAGCGTGTATCATTAACGCCTGAAGGTTTTGTCGTGCGCGATCATCTCTCTGCTCTATTTTTACGCCAATTGGGTTCTGTTGAAAATGTCGGTGGTATTTCTATAGAAGATATCACGGGCACGAATACAGCCCTCCAACGTCTGGAACGCTTCTGGATAGATCAAGTGCGCTATCGCTTGTAATTGTTGGCACTGGATTGATCACTTTTTAAAATGGCACCGGCTGAACTTAGTCGGTGCCATTTTTTTAAGAATGATTATTAAAAGCGCATTTTTTGAAAAATAATGCGGGATGCGTCGATCAGTCTTTGAAAATTACTATCTTTTTTTGCTAAAACCATCTCATATTTGACAGATTGATTTGCATCCTTAGTCGGGTTTGGTCTATCGAAGGGGCAAGTTGAGTAACTTCAAGGCTGAAGGTCATAAATGGTTGATTACCAAGAGGCATTTGAAACCGCGATTGCAGCGGTAAAGGGCGAAGGACGTTATCGGGTTTTTGCCGATATCGAGAGAATTCGTGGCCGTTTCCCAACCGCGCATTATTATGGACCCAAAGGTCCTCGCGAAATAACGATATGGTGTTCAAACGATTATCTCGGCATGGGTCAAAATGACATTGTTGCTGATGCTATGAAGGATGCCGTTGATAAAGTTGGTGCCGGTGCAGGCGGCACCCGAAACATTGCCGGGACCACCCATTATCATGTTTTGCTCGAGCAAGAACTCGCTAGCCTTCATGGAAAAGAGGCGGCGCTTTTGTTTACGTCCGGGTACGTTTCTAATGAGGCTACTTTATCGACTATCGCTAGGATTTTACCTGATTGCATTATTCTTTCAGATGAATTGAATCATGCTTCGATGATTGAAGGAATTCGTGGGGGTCGATCTTCAAAGCTAATATGGCGACATAATGATGTTGCTCATTTGGAAGAGCTTCTCCGCGATTTACCCGAGGATCGCCCAAAAGTCATTGCATTTGAGTCCGTTTATTCAATGGATGGCGATATTGCTCCCATGCAAGAGATTGTAGAGCTTGCGGAAAAGTATAATGCTTTTACCTATCTTGATGAAGTGCATGGTGTTGGCTTGTATGGAGAACAGGGCGGTGGTATTTCTGAACGTGAAAATCTCTCCCATCGGATCGATGTCATAGAGGGTACATTGGGCAAAGCGTTTGGTGTTATGGGGGGGTATGTCGCCGCTAATAATGCCATCATCGATTCTATTCGCTCATATGCTTCAGGTTTTATCTTCACGACGGCCCTTTCTCCTGTTTTGGTGGCGGGAGCGCTTTCGAGTGTTCAGCATTTGCGTAAGTCAAACTTCCTGCGCGAACAACATCAAGAGCGTGCCGAGCGTTTAAAGTTTCTCCTGCGTGACTCAGGTTTACCTGTTATGGAGTCAGTCAGCCATATTGTTCCCTTGCATGTCGGGGACCCTGTTCAATGTAAGGCCTTGTCAGATTTTCTTATCGACAAACATGATATTTATGTTCAGCCGATCAATTATCCTACAGTGCCAAAGGGCACCGAACGGCTTCGTTTCACGCCGACACCGTTTCATGATGAAAATCATATGGCTGCATTGATTTCTGCATTAAATAATGCCTGGGATGTTTTAAAGTTGCGACGTGCTGCGTAAATTGCAGCATTGTGCGCTGCGTAGTTAAAGTTGCATTTAAACTTGTCTTGAAAATTAGATATGCAAAACCATACTGATGTTGCGATTTTAGGAGGAGGGTTATCCGGTGTTTTGATCGGCTATGCCCTACACAAAGCTCACCCTGATTTACGTGTTCTCATTATCGAAAGTCAAAAAAAGATTGGCGGTTCGCAAATATGGTCATTCCATGAGAGTGATTTAAGTGCGCAGGCATTGAAATTTATTGAGCCATTTATTGTGCATCGTTGGCAAGGTCAGCAAGTGCGTTTTCCTGAGTTTAAACGAGATTTGACAACACCTTATTTATCAATTGACTCAACGCGTCTGCAGCAAGTTGTTATGGCGGAAATGAGAGACAAGATTGTTCTTGGCGCTGATATTGTCTCTGCGCATGAAGATAGTGTCACCTTGTCCAACGATGAGCCAATTCAAGTCAAATCGATAATCGATTGTCGGGGTAAGAAAACAACTGAGCATCTAACATTAGGGTTTCAAAAATTCCTAGGGCAAACTTTAAAATTGCGTAAGCCCCATGGGCTCAAAACACCCATCATCATGGATGCCAGTGTTGTGCAATTAGATGGCTATCGTTTCGTTTATGTTTTACCTTATGATGAAAACACCTTGATGGTAGAAGATACGCGGTATGCGGATGGGGATAAACTTGATGTTGATCAGTTGTCCCTCGATATTGAAGATTATTGCACACGCCAAGCCTGGGAGATTGAGTCCATCTTGACGCAAGAAGATGGGGTTCTGCCGATTGCTCTTGGCGGCGACATTGAGGCTTTTTGGGGGAGAGGTGAGGGAGTAAATATCGCCCGCGCAGGTATGGCAGCAGCCTTGTTTCATCCTTTGACCGGTTACTCACTCCCACAAGCGCTTCATCTTGCGATCGCCATTTCGAATATGGATGATTTTAGACCTGAAGCGTTATATAAGTTGACCAAGGAATATTCGGTCGATTACTGGCGATCTGGAGCATATTATAGGTTATTATGCCGCATGCTTTTTCAAGCCGCTGAACCTGATCAACGCTATAAAGTTCTTCAAAGGTTCTATAAATTACCACAACCTTTGATTGAACGCCTTTATGCGGGAACCTCAACGCGAGGAGACAAAATGAGGATTTTGATGGGTAAGCCCCCGGTGCCGATAACCAAAGCGCTCGGCTGTCTATTCGATCCGCATAGAAGCTTAAGAAACTAGAACGTGATTTTTGAAGATGCTAACAATGATTAATAGTGATAAAATTGGAAATTCAGAATGATAAAAACAGCAGCCATAATTGGATCAGGTTTTGGTGGATTGGCTTTAGCCATCAGGTTACAATCAGCGGGTATTCAAACCACTATCTTTGAGAAACGCGATAAACCGGGGGGGCGCGCTTATGTCTACCAGCAAGACGGGTTTACTTTTGATGCTGGTCCAACGGTGATTACCGACCCAACGGCATTAGAGGAATTATGGGCGTTGTCTGGGCGCAAACTTTCAGATTATGTTGAAATGCTTAAAGTCGACCCTTTCTATCGCTTGCTTTGGGAGGATGGTTATAGTTTCGATTACTGTAGTGATGAAGCCAGTTTGTTAGAACAAATTCGTAAAAAAAACCCAAAAGATGCTGAAGGCTACGTGAAATTTCATGAATATTCAGAAGTTCTGTATAGGGAAGGGTATGAAAAGCTCGGTGCGGTTCCATTTTTAAACTTCTGGTCTATGATACGCTCTGCGCCTGAATTAATTGGACTACAAAGTTATCGCAGTGTGTATTCTCGTCTGACCGACTTTATCGAGGACGAGCAATTGCGCCAGGCATTTAGTTTTCATACGCTACTGGTTGGCGGCGATCCGTTCAAAACTTCAGCTATTTATGCGTTAATCCACGCGCTGGAACGTAAATGGGGCGTATGGTTCCCGCGTGGGGGAACAGGGGCCTTAATTCAAGGAATGGTTAAATTATTCACAGATTTAGGCGGGACACTTCGTTTAAATGCATCAGTTGATAACATTGAAATGAGTGACGGTAAGGTCTCTAGTTTGAGCTGCGATGACGGTTGGTCAGGGAGTTTTGATGCCATCGGTTCGAACGCAGATATTGTACATACCTATGATAAATTATTGGGTAAAGAATTGCGCGGCCAAAAAATGGGGGCAAAATTAAAGAAGAAACGATTTTCAAATTCGCTGTTTGTGGCCTATTTTGGTCTGAAAGGTAAAACAGAAAATCTGGCGCACCACTCGATTATTTTTGGACCGCGCTATAGGGAATTGATTTCAGAAATTTTTGCAGGCCCTAAATTGCCGGATGATTTTTCTCTCTATCTGCATCGCCCGACTGCGACTGATCCCGCATTAGCCCCTGAGGGGTGTGATGCTTACTATGTTCTGGCGCCTGTTCCCAATACGGATAAAGCAAATATTGATTGGTCTATTGAAGGACCAAAGTATCGTGACAAAATTTTTAAATATTTGGAGGAGCGGTATATTCCGGGCTTAAAAGATAATCTCGTGACATCACATATCTTTACCCCCGATGATTTTACCACTGAACTCAATGCACATGCAGGCTCTGCATTTTCTATTGAACCAATCCTTACACAATCAGCATGGTTTCGTGTGCATAACCGGGATGACCAAATCCCGAACCTGTATTTCGTTGGTGCTGGCACACATCCAGGTGCAGGTATTCCTGGGGTAGTGGGCTCTGCAAAAGCAACGGCAGGCTTGATGTTAGAGGATTTTGGTATCCGCCAAGAGCATGCCTCTTATGTGGCGGCTGCCGAGTAAAACTATTGATCATGGCTCAACCTCAACATGACCTGGCACGTTACGGGGCGCAATCTATCGCGCAAGGATCAAAAAGCTTTGCCATGGCGTCGATGTTTTTTGGCCCTGCATTACGTGCTGACGTGCAAATGCTCTATGCTTGGTGTCGCTATTGCGATGATGTCATTGATGGGCAATCAATGGGAGAGGATGCTCCGGATGTTACTTTAAGCGATGCTGAGCAGGCACGCCGGTTGCAAGTCCTCAAAAGAGATACGTTAAAGGCGCTGGAGGGAGAGCCAACGCAAAACCCTGCGTTTGATGGGTTTTCACTTGTTGCTAGAGCCCATAATTTGCCGCATCAATATCCCATCGATTTGCTGGATGGATTTGCGATGGATGTTGAAAACAGAGTTTATAAATCACTCGATGATACAATGCATTATTGTTACGGTGTAGCCGGGTGTGTTGGGATTATGATGGCTATTGTTATGGGTGTGCCCCATACGGATAATGAAACACTCGATCGAGCATGTGATCTAGGTCTTGCTTTTCAACTGACGAATATTTGTCGGGATATCGTTGATGATGCAAAAGCTGGCCGTGTTTATGTTCCTGAGGATTTATTAAAAAAATATAGTTTGGATCGTGGGAAGCATTCCATTTTGGAGAGCGAGTCACGTCATGCTGTTTCTAAAGTGGCAATCGAATTGCTTGATGAGGCGGATCGTTATTATGAGTCGGCGACGCAAGGGATTCGCATGTTGCCACCACGTGCAGGCGCAGCGATTGCCGCGGCGCGAAATGTCTACCGGGATATAGGTCGAATGATCAGGTTGCGTGGTGCACGAGCTTGGGATCAACGTGTCTATACATCGAAGCGGAGGAAAATCTTTCTGGCTAGTAAGGGCGTGCCGAGCGGTGTTGCCCAGTCAATTTTTCTCGACAAAAATAATACAATGGCGCGAACCCGATTATGGCAACGTCCATAAAGTATTTCGAGATCAAGTGGTGATTGGTTGAACTGCGATACATGCGAAAAAAGCAAGACTTAAAGCCCCTCGGCGATTCAATTCGTAGTGGAGGTGCTTTTAGAGCGGGTTATTGATAAAATGCTGATAGTTCAGTAAAAATGGGCTAACTTTTCATCCAGCACGCAATAATTTAACGGCATCATCTCTACCATATAGATAGAGTAGTATTTTTAAAGCTTCACCGCGTGCAGTGGTTAGATCTGCATCTTGCGCTAAGATGAGTTTGGCATCATCTTTTGCCGCGATCAGCATATCTCCATGCGCGGTAATGTCAGCCATTTGAAATGTAGGAAACCCCGATTGCGCTGTACCCAGAACATCGCCTGCACCGCGCAAGCGTAAATCTTCTTCTGCTAAACGAAAGCCATCTTCGCTTTCTCGCAATATTTTTAATCGCGCTGTTGCAGTTTCACCGAGCGGACCTTTGTATAGCAATAAACAGGCCGCTGGTTTTTCACCTCGTCCGACGCGTCCTCGAAGTTGATGTAATTGCGCTAGACCAAACCGTTCGGCGTGTTCAATGACCATAACTGTTGCGTTGGGGGCATTCACACCAACCTCAATGACTGTGGTAGCAATTAGGATCGATAGAGTGCCCTTATGAAATTCCTCCATGATCTGGTCTTTCTCACGGGGTTTCATTTTTCCATGAACAAGCCCTGCTCGTTCACCAAAATGAGCCTTCAGTTCCGCATAGCGATCTTGGGCGGCGGTGAGTGGTAGTATGTCGCTTTCCTCAACCAGAGGACAGACCCAATACACTTGCTCACCTTTATTGATAGCGCGCGCCACGGCTGCAATCACATCATCGAGTCGTTCAAGGGGAAGGGCGCGCGTGGTAACCGGTTTTCGCCCCGGTGGTTTTTCTGCAATGATGCTGACATCCATATCCCCGTATGCGGTAAGCGCTAATGTCCGCGGTATTGGAGTGGCTGTCATGACTAAAAGGTCAGGATGTAACCCTTTTTCTGTGAGGGCCATGCGTTGATGTACACCGAAGCGATGTTGTTCATCAACAATCACAAGGCCTAAGCGGTGAAAGGACACTTCTTCTTGAAAAACCGCATGGGTGCCCAGAAGAATTTGTATGTCACCGTTCGCTAGTTTGGCCAGCTTCTCTCGCCGATTCACGCCTTTGTCTCGTCCGGTCAGGATTTCCATGGTTACCCCTAACCCTTCGCAGATAGGGGCCAGGCTTTCCAGATGCTGGCGCGCCAGAATTTCTGTCGGTGCCATCAAGACGCATTGTGCACCCGCCTCAATGCCATTCAACATGGCCATCAATGCAACAGCTGTTTTACCAGAACCCACATCCCCTTGTAGCAAACGCACCATCCGATCACTTGTAGCCATATCTTCAAAGATATCTGCGAGCGCGGATTGTTGGCCTTTGGTCAAAGAAAAAGGCAGCGCTTTCAATGCACGTGCGCGCAAGTGACCGTCGCCTTTCATGACCTCTCCGCGCAGCTTTTTTTTATCGCGGCGAATTAATGCCAGGGCTAACTGGTTGGCGAGAAATTCATCATAAGCAAGGCGCACACGAGCTGGCGTTAGCGGATTGAGTGCGGCCTCACCATCCGGGTGATGAACATCAATGATCGCCTCATGCCATTTCGGTGATTTTTGTTGCTTTATCCAGTTCTCATCTTGCCATTCTGGCAGTTTGGGAATTTTGGCTACAGCCTGGTAAACCGCTTTGCGCATGACAGCGCCTGATAGCCCTGCGGTAAGCGGGTAAATTGGTTCAAACAATGGCAGTGCTTCCGACCCCCCATTTCGGGCTAGCGGTCCATTAGGGTCGACGATGTGGTCAGGATGAGTCATTTGCCGCCCGCCATTGAATTCCTCTATACGGCCGCTAATAATTCTCTTTTCTTCTAATGGAAGTGCTTTTGCGAGGTAATCATTACGCGCGTGGAAAAAGATGAGTTCGAGAAATCCGGTTTCATCCGAACAAATGACTTTATACGGACGACGCTTTGCCGCTGGAGGGTGATGACTATCGATGGTGACAAGCATTGTTGCGAGGTCACCGGGGGTCGCCTGCGCAATTTTCGGGCGATGGCTGCGATCGATTAATCCAGAAGGAGGGGTGAAAACAAGATCAACAAGGCGCGATCCTGCTGTTTTGTTGACCAGTGCGGCAACCTTCGGCCCCACACCTTTGAGGCGTGTGATATCAGCGTAAAGCGTGTTCAGAATCGCGGGGCGCATTCTTCCAGATTAAAACATCGGGTGATAAGTACGCAATGACTATCCTTGCGAAGATGCAACTAAAATAAGGGTTTTTAAATAACAAAATGCAAGCCAACATGACTTGCGGCGTCAGCTTAGCTGCATAGGCGCAATGATCGTATGTTATGCGTTTTCCAGCTGTCGTTCTCCCAGAAACGTTAGCAGGGTTTCTTGAAGTGTGGATTTGCAAACCGGCTTGGTTAAATATAGGTTCATTCCGGCTCTAAGGCACTCGGCCTCTGTATTTTCATTCACGTTTGCTGTAACGGCAATAATCGGCACGGGCCTAATATTCTGCGCTTTCTCAAGCTCTCGAATTTCTCTGGTTGCTTGAATGCCATCTTTATTTGGCATTGCGATATCCATAAAGATAATATCGAAATTCTGATTGCTATATTTTTCGACGGCGATCAGCCCGTCATCGGCAAGTAATATTTCATTCGTTGGTACATCCAGCATGGTTTTTAAAACGAGCTGGTTAACGATATTATCATCTGCAATCAAAATTTTTGAACAAATATCGGGTACAGGGGTATCGGGAGTGTTTGTATCTGATGCCATTATACTACCTGAAAAAAATCTATAAGACTTAATCATTCACGGCGCTGGCAAACTCCCCTTTACCGAGCCGCATTTTGAGCTTGTTACAAATAGATTGATATTTATTTAAATTGGGGTTGATTTGATCAGTTTGAGCATTTGTGCTCAAGTGAGTACCGATTGAATTGCAAAAACTATGAGCTAATCATGTGACACTCATAGGTGATGAATGGTTTTATAAAATAATTTGGCTTGTTATGGTTAATGCTTTAAGAATCTAGGAATGACAGAAACAATTCAAAACCGACGTAAAAGACTATTGTACCGGGCAATGCATCGTGGCTTTAAAGAAGCTGATATCGTTATTGGTGGGTTTGCCAAAATGCATATCGACTCTTTAGAAGAGCGTGAGTTAGATGAGTTTGAAGCTTTAATCGCTTTTCCGGATAAAGAGCTGTATGAGTGGATTATTGGCCGCGTAGAGGCTCCGGCAAATATTAAAGGTCCGGTTTTTGAGCGCTTACAAAAATTTGATAGCGCTCAAGAGGTGCGTAATATGACCGCTCTTTAAACGATCTTACTTTATCCCATAGAGGCAATGAATTGGTCAGCTTCGGCAATTGCTGCATTCATTTCTTCAATCAGATCATTGACGCGTTCTTCAATTTTAAGACGTTCTGTATCCAGGGATGAAATCGCCCGAGCATTTAGATTATGCTTTAAAAATAACACCTGATCTTCATACAGTTCCAAAACCGGCTTCATTCTGTCGGTGGCCTTATCCATTGCGGTGAGCAAGTTCGTATAATCGTTACGGGTTGCATCTAGTTGCTCTGCAGCTCTGCGTCGCAAGTCAGCACTTTCATAAAGTGAGAGTTCGCCTTCCCATTCTTTAAAGAGTTTGTTGCCGACATCTCTTACGTCATTAACACGTTTGCGGACATCTATGGCTTGTTGTTTTGAGCGATCATAGGAAGCGGAAAGTTTGTCATATTTTTTTTCCAAATCTCCGCCATCAACATCAACGAGAGAGCGAAATTCTTCAAGGGCTGACGCAAATGTTTCTTGCGCGTCTGCTTGTTCAGCTCTGGCGTCTTTTACTCGATCAACCAGGACATCGCGCTTTTCAACACCGAATTTTTCTAATGTGCTGTAATAAACAGTTGAACATGCCGCGAGTCCCAAAGATGCAACCGCCAACAAGCTAATTCGTAATATAGTCATCAAATTATATCCCTCGATTGATTCTCTGTCTTTATAAGGGGTGAAAAAATGCCCGTCTAGAGATGAATGCTTGGGTTGGCTCTGTCAGTGAATATGGATCACCGATGCGTTGATGAGGCAGGCTATAATCTAATGCAGGGTTTACCAATAATTGGTGTTCCAGAAAATACTAAGCCCCACTACAATGATTGCTGCCAGGATGATTGTGAAACGTAAGTTAGTTGTAAATGAGAGCTGTTTGGGTTGATCATCATGTGCAGGATCGTATTCATCACCAAAATATTGTTGGCTGCCCTGACTTTGTGTATCCGTTTCGTGGCTTTCGATTAGAGTAACGGCTTGCCCTGCCTCATGGGGGAGAACAGCCACTCGATATCCGCCAAGGGCAACACTATCGAGGGGCATCATCGAAAGTATCGCATCATCAAGAAGGTGGGCGTGAAAGCCGTGGGCCTTTAAAAGGCTAACAGCGGTATAAGCCTCTTCAGGACTGTAAAATGTGCGTATGACCTGCATTGTGTTACCTCGATCAGTAATATGTGGCGGGGCGGGCGGAGTTTCAAGGCATCATGGCAGATATGCGGCGGGTATCGCATACGGTAGGATGGGAACGGATTTCGGAGTAATTTTTTTAAAATAAAACTCCAGCGCCCCTTGCATCCCGGAAAACCTCGTGTATAAGCCAGTTTCGCTTTTAATGCGTCTGTCCAAGACGGTTGGTGGTCTTACATGTTCTTAGGCCTTAAATAGCCCGCCATAGACGGAAACCTTTTTGAGAGTTCATTAAAACAGTAGTTTCATTGTTCTACTCGGCTCCGGTTCCCTTCAATTTGGACTTGATACACTTTTGTGTTGGCGCATATCCGAAAGGATGAAGAGCGTTTTATGGGTGTTGATTCATCCAGATTTTGAATTTTAGGCTTGAACGGTAAAGGACATCCTATGAACAGAACCGAAAAGGCAGAAGCCGTTGAATGGATCGGCGAGGTTTTCGATAAGAACGCAGTTGTCGTTGTTGTTGCGAACAAAGGCCTGACCGTTGACGATATGTCTGGCTTGCGCACGGAGTTGCGTAATGCTGGGGCAAGCATGAAGGTGGTCAAGAATAGATTGGCTAAGATTGCCATTAAAGATCGGGATCAAAATGCGATTTCGAATCTTTTTGAAGGGCCAACAGCAATTGTTTTTGCTGAAGACCCTGTTGCACCAGCGAAGATTGTTGAGAAATTTGCAAAAGGCAATGATGCATTAGAAATCAAGGGCGGCGCCATGGGCGTTGAGATCCTTGATCAAGCCGGTGTGAAAGCCCTTGCCGCGATGCCTTCTCGTGAAGAGCTGATAGCGTCTTTGGTCACTGCGGTTATGTCGCCAGCGACAAATATCGCCAGCGCAATTGGGGCGCCGGCTTCAGATATTGCTGGTATCTTGAAAACATTGGAAGAGCGCGAGGCTGCTTAAGCAGGTTTGAACTTTTTTATCTAGGTTAAGTAAAACACTATTGAAATCAACGAGTAACAAAACAGGAATACTATCATGGCTGATATAAAAAAACTTGCAGAAGAATTGGTTGGGTTGACGCTATTGGAAGCGGCTGAACTTAAAAACCTTCTCAAAGATGAGTATGGCATTGAGCCTGCGGCTGGCGCTGTTGCCGTGGCTGCGGCTCCTGGTGCGGGTGGCGGCGATGCGGCTGAAGAGAAAACTGAATTTGACGTGATTTTAGTTGCTGCAGGCGACAAGAAAATCAACGTGATTAAAGAAGTTCGCGGCATCACAGGCTTGGGTCTGAAAGAAGCTAAAGAGCTTGTTGAAGCTGGTGGTAAAGCCGTTAAAGAAGGCATTTCTAAAGGCGAAGCCGAAGAAATTGTCAAGAAACTGGAAGAAGCCGGCGCTAAAGTTGAGCTTAAATAGCCTCAATTGGTGTTTCTGCGCTTCCGCTTAGCTATTGAGTAGATCTCCTTTGGCGGAGGTGTTATTTGAGGGAACGCGCAGAGTTGGTTCGCGTGTGTTGTGACTAAATGGGCTTGTCAAGCTTTTTTCGTGAAAAAGAGCTTGCAGCCTGTCGCAGACACGCTTATATCACGGCACCTGTCTCGTTTTGATCGATTTTGGTTGGCGGGACGAACAGCATTGCGGCGATGTGTTTCAGAATTTTGAGAATAAAACAGATTAGGTACTTTTAGTCCGGCGGTTGTTTTGTCAGCCAGCCGGTAAATCGCGTTTACGGCAAATTATGCTTTAAGCCCGGCAAAAACTAAAGTGTACGGGCTTTGTTTTGCTCTTAATGGATGGCCCAAATTGGTCTTCTAAAGAATGCACACCAAGTGAACGGCGACGAAAACGGCCCGAAGATTACAGGGCTCATGAGGATGAATGATGGCGCAATCTTTTGTTGAAAAGAAGAGAATTCGTAAAAGCTTTGGTCGGATTGGTGATGCGGCAGCAATGCCAAATCTCATTCAGGTTCAAAAAGACAGCTATGAACAGTTTTTGCAACGTTTGATTCCTCATGAGGAGCGTAAGCATGCTGGTATCGAGGCGGTTTTTAAATCTGTTTTTCCGATCACAGATTTCACCGAAACGGCTGTTCTCGAATATGTTTCTTACGAATTCGAACCCCCTAAATATGATACTGAAGAGTGCCAACAGCGCGATATGACATATTCTGCGCCGCTCAAGGTGACCTTGCGTCTGATTGTCTTTGAGGTGGATGAGGATACGGGCTCCAAATCGGTTAAGGATATCAAGGAGCAAGAAGTCTATATGGGCGATATGCCATTGATGACGGAAAACGGAACCTTCATCGTTAATGGTACCGAGCGGGTTATTGTTTCTCAGATGCACCGTAGTCCTGGCGTTTTCTTTGATCATGACAAAGGTAAGAGCCATTCTTCTGGTAAGCTTTTATTTGGTGCGCGGATTATACCCTACCGCGGATCCTGGTTGGACTTTGAGTTTGACCCAAAAGATATTGTCAATGTCAGGATTGACCGCCGTCGTAAATTGCCCGCAACGACGCTGCTCTACGCATTGGGAATGGACCAGGAAGAAATTCTTGACGAATTTTATGAGCGCGTTCCTCACACCCGTGTTGAGGGAGGATTTGCGGCGCCTTACGATCCAGAACGTTATAAATCAATCAAGCTTACCTCGGATCTGATTAATGCAGATACGGGTGACGTTGTTGCCGAGATCGGCAAAAAGTTATCTGCGCGGGCTGCGAAAAAATTGGCAGAAGATGGTTTGAAAAACCTCCTTTATACCGATGCACAAATGATTGGGCGGTATTTTGCTTCTGATCTTGTTAATTTTGATACCGGTGAAATCTACGCGGAAGCTGGTGAGGAACTGACCGAAGAATCTCTGTTGATGTTATCTGATATCGGTATCGATAATTTTGATACGATTGATATCGATCATGTCACAATCGGTGCCTACATGCGGAACACATTGGCCGCCGATAAAAATTCAAATCGCGACATGGCGTTGATTGATATTTACCGTGTGATGCGCCCTGGTGAGCCGCCAACATTAGAGACGGCGGAAGGCTTATTCTACTCATTATTCTTTGATCCAGAGCGTTATGATCTTTCTGCTGTCGGTCGTGTGAAGATGAATATTCGCCTTGCTTTTGAAGGGGTGGATGACGAATTATGCACATTGCGCAAGGAGGATATCCTCTCTGTTCTTTCTACATTGGTTGATTTGCGTGACGGTCGCGGTGAGATTGACGATATTGATAATCTTGGCAATCGTCGCGTGAGATCTGTTGGCGAGTTGATGGAAAATCAGTACCGTATCGGATTGTTGCGCATGGAGCGCGCGATAAAAGAGCGGATGTCATCGGCTGAACTCGAAACATTGATGCCTCATGATTTGATTAACGCCAAACCCGTTGCTGCGGCGGTTCGCGAGTTTTTTGGATCGTCACAACTTTCCCAATTTATGGACCAGACTAACCCGCTTTCCGAGATTACTCACAAGCGGCGTTTGTCTGCGCTTGGCCCTGGTGGTTTGACCCGCGAGCGCGCCGGCTTTGAGGTCCGAGACGTTCACCCCACGCACTATGGCCGGATTTGTCCGATTGAGACACCGGAGGGACCCAATATTGGTCTGATCAATTCTCTGGCGACGCACGCGCAGGTGAATAAGTATGGGTTTATCGAAAGTCCTTATCGCCGTGTGGTAGATTGTAAAGTAACCGATGAGGTTGTTTATCTTTCCGCTATGGAAGAGCAGCGGTTTTCAATTGCGCAGGCTAACGCCGACGTCGATGAGAACAACATGCTTCTTAACGAATTTGTAAACTGCCGTATTGGCGGTGACGCGATGCTCGTCCCGAAAGAAGATGTGGCCTATATTGACGTTTCGCCAAAACAGCTTGTGTCTGTGGCTGCGGCGTTGATTCCATTTTTGGAAAATGATGATGCGAACCGTGCGCTCATGGGCTCGAATATGCAACGCCAGGCTGTGCCTCTCCTCCAGGCTGAAGCTCCTTACGTGGGAACAGGTATGGAAAGCGTTGTGGCCCGTGATTCAGGTGCGGCAGTTGCGGCGCGTCGCTCTGGTATTATTGAACAAGTGGATGCACAGCGTATTGTTGTGCGTGCAACAGAAGAGACAGATCCGACGAAGCCGGGCGTGGATATTTTTAATCTGCGCAAGTTTCAACGCTCTAATCAAAATACATGTATCAATCAGCGGCCTTTGGTGAAAATCGGTGATCAGGTGCGGGCAGGGGATATCATTGCTGATGGTCCGTCCACTGATTTGGGCGAGCTCGCGCTTGGTAAAAACGTTCTTGTGGCCTTCATGCCTTGGAACGGATATAATTTTGAGGACTCAATTTTGATCTCTGAGCGGATCGTTATTGATGATGTGTTCACATCGGTGCACCTCGAAGAATTTGAGGTAATGGCTAGAGACACAAAGCTCGGCCCTGAAGAGATTACCCGTGATATTCCAAATGTGTCCGAAGAGGCGCTTCGGAACCTCGATGAGGCGGGTATTGTTGCCATTGGCGCTGAAGTGCATCCCGGTGATATTCTTGTTGGCAAAATTACGCCAAAGGGCGAAAGCCCGATGACGCCAGAGGAAAAATTGCTGCGGGCAATCTTTGGTGAAAAAGCTTCTGATGTACGCGATACTTCGTTGAAACTCCCTCCTGGTGTTGCGGGTACGGTTGTTGAGGTGCGCGTCTTTAATCGTCACGGTATTGAAAAAGATGAGCGGGCCATAGCGATTGAGCGTGAAGAGGTCGAGCGTCTTGCAAAAGACCGTGATGATGAGCTCGCAATTCTTGAGCGAAATATCTTTGGTCGGTTAAGAAATATTCTGCTTGGCAAAGAAGCTGTTGCAGGCCCGAAAGAGTTTGAAAATGGCACTGTTACCGAAATGATCCTTGATGGGTTAACGCGCGGGCAATGGTGGAAAATTGGTCTGTCCGATGATGCGGCGATGGTGGAGATCGAAGCGCTTCGTACGCAATATGACGAAAGCCGTTCGCGCCTAGAAGCTCGCTTTGATGATAAGGTTGATAAGCTGAAACGCGGCGATGAATTGCCACCAGGTGTTATGAAAATGGTGAAAGTCTTTGTTGCGGTGAAGCGTAAGCTTCAGCCCGGTGACAAAATGGCGGGTCGTCACGGAAATAAAGGGGTGATTTCAAAAATTGCACCGCGTGAAGATATGCCATTCCTTGAAGACGGAACCCCTGTCGATATTGTTCTCAATCCTCTTGGGGTGCCTTCACGGATGAATGTAGGGCAAATTCTTGAGACGCACCTTGGCTGGGCATGTCGCGGCCTTGGCGGTCAGATCAATGAATTGATGAATCAATGGGAACAATCTGGCGAGGGCCGTGAGGAACTGACCGAGAAGCTTAAAGATGTTTACGGTGAAGACCAGATCTTGCCGCGCTCTAATGAACAGTTGAAAGAACTCGCCGGCAATCTTTTCAAAGGTGTGCCGATTGCGACGCCAGTATTTGATGGGGCTCGTGAACCCGATATCGTGAAAATGCTGGAAAAAGCTGGTCTCGATAATTCAGGTCAGGTGACTTTGTATGATGGTCGTACGGGTGAGAAATTCGCGCGTCCTGTCACTGTTGGATATAAATATCTGCTCAAGCTGCATCACTTGGTGGATGATAAGATCCATGCGCGCTCGATTGGTCCATACTCTCTTGTCACCCAGCAACCTCTTGGTGGTAAGGCGCAATTTGGTGGCCAGCGCTTTGGTGAGATGGAAGTCTGGGCACTTGAAGCCTACGGCGCCGCTTACACCTTGCAGGAAATGTTGACGGTCAAATCTGATGACGTTGCGGGCCGGACTAAGGTTTATGAAGCCATCGTGCGCGGCGACGATACGTTCGAGGCCGGTATTCCAGAAAGCTTTAACGTGCTGGTTAAAGAGATGCGTTCATTGGGTCTGAATGTGGAGTTACAAACGGGATGATAAGGCTGCTGTCTCTCATATTGTTTGGCATTTTAATGTTTGCGCCAAATCAGGTTCTGGCGACAGAAGTGCCCCGCTTGTTCAAAGGAACATGTGCGAAAGAGGTTGGTTTTTTAAGGATTGAATCTTTAAATTTCGAAGATTCGCGGATCATAAAAACACTAGACGTTTTGAAGGAAAAACATGGCCTGTTTGAAATTACTACTGGTTTTGAATGTGAGTTAGAGGCGGGTGTTTTTAAGTTTGAGATCGTCGACATTGATATTGATAAATTCGAAGATAGTACAGCGTTTAAGACGATAGATTTAAGACTTGCTGTATTAACTCTCAATAAAAAAATAATGTTCTATTTTGATGTTGACCAAGACTATAATCACGTTTTTGAAGTTGCATATAAAAATGCCACTCATTGTATTTACGATGGAAAGGGGTATTCGAAATGCCACCCATTACGGTCTTATCATCCTAGTCTAGGTTACACTATTGAAGTTGAGTTAGAGGTCGAAAAGTAATCGACTATTTTTCTATGTTGATCGAATTTTACTACTAGTTGAATAGGCCATTAGCCTAAAATTAAAGAGGTACTTTATGTCCCAGGAAATGATGAACGTATTTAACCCGGCCGCCTTGCAGTCAACGTTCAACCAGATCCGAATTTCATTGGCGAGCCCGGAGAAAATTCTCTCCTGGTCGTTTGGTGAAATCAAAAAGCCGGAAACGATTAATTATCGTACCTTCAAGCCAGAGCGCGACGGCCTTTTCTGTGCTCGGATTTTTGGTCCTGTAAAAGATTATGAATGCTTGTGCGGCAAATATAAGCGCATGAAGTATAAAGGGATTACCTGTGAAAAATGTGGTGTCGAGGTAACTTTGACCAAAGTGCGCCGCGACCGCATGGGCCATATTGAATTGGCAGCTCCTGTTGCGCATATCTGGTTCTTGAAATCGCTTCCATCGCGCATTTCCTTAATGCTTGATATGACCTTGAAAGATGTCGAGCGTGTCCTCTACTTTGAAAAATATATTGTTATTGAGCCTGGCCTAACGGCAATGGATCAGCATCAAATGCTGACTGAAGAAGAATATATTGAGGCTCAAGAGGAATATGGCGAAGACAGCTTTACAGCCGGCATTGGCGCTGAAGCTATTCGTGAAATTTTGATGAATATGGATCTGGAGGCTATTTCTGCACAATTGGCTGTGGAAATTGCGGAAGCTACAACCGAGTTAAAGCCGAAGAAACTCGCCAAGCGCAAGAAAATTATTGATGCTTTTATTCACTCTGGCAACAAGCCGGAATGGATGATTATGACCGTTATTCCAGTCATTCCACCAGAATTGCGTCCACTTGTTCCCCTAGATGGCGGTCGGTTTGCCACTTCTGATCTCAATGATCTCTACCGCCGCGTGATTAATCGAAATAACCGCCTAAAACGCCTGATCGAATTGCGTGCACCTGATATTATCGTGCGTAATGAAAAACGGATGTTGCAAGAAGCTGTTGACGCCTTGTTTGATAATGGCCGTCGGGGCCGCGTCATTACGGGTACAAACAAGCGTCCGTTAAAATCCCTCTCTGATATGTTGAAGGGAAAGCAGGGGCGTTTCCGCCAAAACCTTCTCGGGAAGCGTGTTGATTATTCTGGACGTTCTGTGATCGTGGTTGGCCCTGAACTTAAACTACACGAGTGTGGTTTGCCCAAGAAAATGGCCCTGGAGTTGTTCAAGCCATTTATCTATTCGCGTCTTGATGCCAAAGGCCTATCGGCGACTGTGAAACAAGCTAAAAAGCTGGTTGAAAAAGAACGGCCAGAAGTTTGGGATATTTTAGATGAAGTGATCCGTGAGCATCCAGTAATGTTGAACCGGGCGCCGACCTTGCACCGTTTGGGCATTCAAGCTTTTGAACCTAAACTAATTGAAGGCAAGGCGATTCAATTGCACCCGTTGGTATGCACAGCCTTTAATGCTGATTTTGACGGCGACCAAATGGCAGTACACGTGCCATTATCGTTGGAAGCGCAGCTAGAGGCGCGGGTTTTGATGATGTCGACAAATAATATTTTGTCACCAGCAAACGGGAAACCGATTATTGTTCCGTCTCAAGACATTGTTCTTGGTCTATACTATATTTCAATGGACAAACAAGGTCAGCCTGGTGAGGGTATGACGTTTGGCACCATGGAAGAGATAGAATATGCTCTCGAAAATGGGTTGGTATCCTTACATTCAAATATTAAAGCGCTTTGGGAATCTGTTGATCTAGACGGTAATCCAATACGCGAAGTGGTCGAAACTACCCCGGGCCGCATGAAGGTTGCGCAAGTCCTGCCGAAAGATGGTAACGTGCCATTTGAAGTGATCAATCAACTTTTGACCAAGAAAAGCATTCAAGGTTTGATTGATGTTGTCTACCGCCATTGCGGTCAGAAAAAGACCGTCATTTTTGCCGATCATATTATGGCTCTTGGGTTCAAAGAGGCCTGTAAAGCGGGTATTTCTTTTGGTAAAGATGACATGGTGATTCCAGCAGCGAAAGCTGATCTGGTTGAGGAGACTCGTCTTCTCGTCCGTGATTATGAACAACAATATGCGGATGGTTTCATCACTCGCGGTGAGAAATATAACAAAGTTGTCGATGCCTGGGCCAAGTGTACCGACAAAGTTGCCGATGAGATGATGAAAGAAATCTCGACCGCGAAAATTGATATGGATTTAGGCGTCGAGGAGGAAATCAATTCTGTATACATGATGTCTCATTCCGGGGCGCGTGGTTCCCCAGCGCAGATGAAGCAATTGGCTGGTATGCGTGGTTTGATGGCGAAGCCTTCTGGTGAAATTATTGAAACACCGATTATTTCAAATTTCAAAGAAGGGCTTACTGTTCTTGAGTATTTTAACTCCACCCACGGGGCCCGTAAGGGACTTGCCGATACAGCTTTGAAGACGGCGAACTCTGGTTACCTGACTCGTCGTCTCGTCGATGTTGCGCAAGATTGCATTATTCGCGAAGTCGATTGTGGCACGACACAAGGTATAACGCTCGATGCAGTCGTGCAGGGTGGTGACATTGTGGTGCCATTATCTGATCGGATTCTGGGACGAACATTGTTGGATGAAGTCCACGATAAAGAAACCGGTGAGATTGTCGGGCGTCCGGGTGATGAACTAGATGAAGCGCAGGCAGAGGCAGTCGAGCGATCTGGTGTGCAATCTGTTCGGGTTCGTTCACCACTCACATGTGAAACAAAAGTTGGCATTTGCGGTGCTTGTTATGGCCGTGATCTGGCCCGTGGTACGCACGTTAATATTGGTGAAGCGGTTGGTGTAATTGCGGCACAATCGATTGGTGAGCCTGGTACTCAATTGACCATGCGTACATTCCACGTCGGCGGGACTGCGCAAGTTGGCGATAGCTCATTTATTGAAGCCAGCCATAACGGGACGATTAAACTTGAGTCTCGAAATGTGGTGAAAGATTCTGACGGTGATTTAATCGTTATGGGGCGTAATACCTTGATTAAAATCCTTGATGATGAAGGGGGTGAACAAGCCTCATTCAAAGTGATTTATGGTACCAAATTGCGCGTTGATGATGGCAGCAAAGTGGAACGCGGCCAACGTCTCGCGGATTGGGATCCTTATACATTGCCAATTTTGACCGAACTTGCGGGTACGGTGAAATATGAAGATTTGGCCGAAGGCTTATCGATGCAGGTCGTTGCAGATGAAGCGACGGGTATTTCCAGCAAAGTCGTTATTGACTGGAGATCTAATCCGCGTGCGGCAGATCTAAAACCGGCTATCGCTATTATAGGTGAAGATGGTGAACCATTGACTTTGGAGTCTGGTAGTGAAGCCCGCTATCAATTGCCGGTTGATGCCATCCTTTCGGTAGAAGATGGCGAGAAAATACGTGTTGGTGATGCGCTTGCACGGATTCCAACGGAAGGCGCTAAAACTCGTGATATCACGGGTGGTCTACCTCGGGTTGCGGAACTATTTGAGGCACGTCGTCCAAAAGATCACGCGATTATCGCTGAAGTCGATGGTCGTGTTGAGTTTGGGCGTGATTACAAAAACAAACGTCGTATCACAATTAATCCGACGGATGAAAGCCTTGAGCCGGTCGACTATCTGGTTCCCAAAGGTAAGCACATAGCTGTGCAAGAGGGAGACTTCATTGCTAAAGGCGAGTATTTGATGGACGGTAATCCCGCGCCACATGATATTTTGGCAATTATGGGTATTGAAGCTTTGGCGGTTTACTTGATCAATGAAATCCAGGAAGTTTACCGTCTTCAAGGGGTGCCGATCAACGATAAGCATATCGAAACTATTGTTCGGCAGATGCTACAAAAATATGAAGTGACAAATACTGGCGATAGTCATTACATGAAAGAAGAGCATGTCGATAAGGTTGAGTTTGAAGAGACCAATGCGAGATTGGACAATCTTGGTAAAACACCTGCGACAGGAACACCTGTATTGTTAGGTATTACCAAGGCTTCGCTTCATACAAAATCCTTTATCTCTGCGGCATCGTTCCAGGAAACCACTCGGGTGCTAACGGAAGCCGCTGTTAATGGTAAAGCGGATAATCTGGAAGGTTTGAAAGAAAATGTGATTGTCGGTCGCTTGATTCCCGCGGGTACAGGCGGTGTTATGGCTGCGCATCAATTAGAAGCTGACCGTCTTGATGCCATCTTACTAGCAGAAAGAGATGAGCGTGAAGCTCTTGCAAATGCTGCTTTGCCAACGCCGGCAGCAGACGTTTTTGAAACGCAGGATGAGTCGTCTTCAGAGCAAAGCGTTGAGCCTAATATTGATGACCTGGATGTGTCGGATGTTGAATCATTCTTTGATCTTCCAAACAAGGAAGATCCTTCTCCAGAAATTTCTGATGCAGGTGAGGTTAATGATGGACCTGAAGCCGATGATAATGTTGATCCTTCCTGATTGGATTTGAAATGTTTTGCGCTCAAGTTTGGGCGTGATAAAAACGATTGATTGAAAAAAGTATGCGATCTGATTTTTATTAGATAGCATACTTTTTTTTAGCTAATGTTTCGATTATGCGAAAGCACCTCCGCATCAAATGGAATCAGGAGGTGCTTTAACAGGCTGCTGAAAAAGTCTCCAGATTTAGGGCAAATCGTGAT
>CAYZLR010000055.1:0-22951 GCA_964479275.1 uncultured Caulobacterales bacterium | reverse complement strand
ATCATACGAGTTGGCAGCCAGGGTAAGGCGGTCATGACCGGACGCTCACGCATAAGGCAATCCTCCTGATCCAAATCAGTGAATCACGATTTGCCCTAAATCTGGAGACTTTTTCAGCAGCCTGTTAAGGAAATGTCTACAAAAAACAGACTGAAAACAACAATCTCATCTTGTTTGAATCCGTGATCATTTGCTGCCTTTTATGGGGCAGAGTAAAATGTTTATTCGGCTGCCGCGAGCTGTTCGGCGCCAGACAAATCAACGGAGACGAGTTGCGAGACGCCCCGTTCAATCATTGTAACTCCAAATAGTCGGTCCATTCGAGACATACTCAGTGGGTGGTGCGTGATAACGACAAAGCGAGTTTGGGTCTCTTGAACCATTTCTTGCAACATTCGACAAAATCTTTCTGTATTCGCATCATCGAGGGGGGCATCAACCTCGTCAAGAACGCAAACGGGGGCAGGGTTTGCCATGAAGACCGCAAAGATGAGCGATGTCGCCGTTAGGGCTTGCTCTCCACCAGACATAAGCGACATGGAAGTGAGTTTCTTGCCGGGAGGAGAGGCATAAATTTCAAGGCCGGCTTCTAATGGATCATCGGCATCGACTAATCGTAACTCCGCTTGACCGCCGTTAAACAGTGTGGTGAACAGGCGTGAGAAATTGGTGTTTACGGTTTCAAATGCATCAAGCAAACGCTGCCGGGCTTCTTTGTTCAAACTGCGAATTGAAGTGCGCAGTTTCGCGATAGCTCCCTCGCAATCTTCACGCTCAACGCTAAATTCTTCCAGGCGTGTTGCAATTTCTTGCAGTTCTTCATCTGCGCGTAAATTGACGCCACCAAGATTTTCACGCTCACGCTTGTAACGTTCAAGTTTTTTCTCAATATCCGCGCGTGTCGGTAACTCTTTTCCTTCTTTGTGCTCGCTAATTTCCAGCAATTGCTCAGGTTCTGCATTGCAAGCTTCCCGAGCCAGTTCAGTGGCCTCACCAACGCGAGCGATTGCTGCTTCTGCTTGAGCTTCAAGACGGGCTCTGGCTTCCCGCGCTTCACTGGCGGCCTCTTCTGCAAGGCGTACTGCTTTATCCATTTCCTGGGCGTGTGCCTGTGCTCTTGCCAATTGATCAGCGGCTTCGTTGCGTGTTGTCTCTGCAGTGCCGATTTGCGTGAGGAGAATTTTGCGTTTTTCATCAATGGCGGCAGGGGCCGATTGCGCAGTTTGATGGGCCTCGCGAACTTGATCTAAGGTGTTGCCTAGGTTTTCGATCCGTCCATTTGCGGTTTCGCCGCGGGTCGCCCAAACACCGCGCTCTCGTGTCAGCTCACCAAGCCGTTCCGTGCGCATATGAGCTTCGCGGGCAAGATCTCCATGAGCGGCGCGCGCTTCACTGGCTTCGCCGCGTGCCCTTGACAGCGAGTCTCTCGCTTGTGAGAGCTTTTGCGTTAATGCAACCGGATCAGGCAGTTCTTCAACTTCGCTGGAGAGGTTTGTAAGATGATCGTGGCGCTCACTTTTTTCTGTATTCAGACGGTCGAGATTTTCGTCAATGGCATGAATTCTGGCAGATGCTTTTTCAAAAGCCTTTTCCAGGCGCTCAAATATTGACCGCTTTTCTTCCGACTCCCGCCGCGTTGTTACAAATGTTTGGCGCGCATTTGCAGAGTTTGTTTTGCAATTTTGTAACTGCTCTGCTGCTTTATCATATATCGCTCTGGCATCATTGACGCGTTGTTGGGCGTCTTGGTGTTCATCTTCGAGAGCGTAGAGGCGGTTGCGTTGTTCTAATCGAATGGCGGCAGCGGTCCGGGCCTCTGCGCGGGCTACAAAACCGTCCCAGCGCCATAAGTCTCCTTCTCTTGTGACGAGACGTTGTCCCGGCTTTAGGCTTGAATGCAAGCGATTGCCCATTTCTTTTGCAACCACACCGACCATATGTAAACGGCGGGCCAATTCCGGGGGGGCTTTAACAAAATGGCATAGCGGCATCACACCGTTTGGAAAGCTATGCGGGGTATTGCCCATAAATTTTCCCGAATACTCCGCGTCGAGTTTTTCGCGCCCAACCATTGACCAATAAGCGGGGGCTTGGCTGTCGGTCGCAGCATTGAGATCATCACCTAAGGCGGCGGCAAGGGCATTTTCAAGGCCTGGCTCAACATCGATCTGCTCAATAAGGGCTGTCCAGTCAGCACCATGATCAGTTAAAAGTTTTGTTAGTGCATCGCGCTCTGCTTCAATTTCAGAGAGTGCTTGTTCCGCCTGGCGCAAGGGGGCACGTGTTGAAACTTCTTCGGCTTCTGCCTGGGCGCGGGCTTCTTCGCAAACTTGTTGCTGGGTTTCAGCGCGTCCAACGGCTTCGATAATTGTTGTGAAAGCAAGTTTTGCTGCGTTGAGCGCTGCCGCTTCATCTGCTTCCGGCGCTACGCGTTGACGCTCAGATTTTAATTCATTGATTTGGCGATTAAATTTTTCAACCCTGTGTTTGGTCTCATTGATTCGCGTTGTGAGCGCTTTACGTTTTGCTTCCTGTTCAGCGCTTTCCCGGCTAGAAGTTTCAAATTCTGTTTCGCGCTGGGATAAAGCCTCCGCGGTCTGACTCATGGTCGCTTCTGCCTCGACCAGTCTTTCGGCTTCAGAGGTTTCGCGTTGTCTTAATCCCTCTTCCTCTCTGTTGAGGGCGTTTATGGCTTCTTCAGCATCCGCTAACAATGTTTTCTCACGGGCAAGATCAGCTTCTACCCGTTCAATTTCACCAGCAAGCCGGTTAAGTTCGGCTTCTGCTCGTGTGGCTTCATCATCCAGATTTTCTCTCGCAACAGTCAGGCGATGCAGAGCGGCTCCGGACTCTGTCTCTTTCATGCGTAGAGGATCAAGTTTGCTGTGGGCGTCTTCACGTGCAGTGCCAGCTTTTGTTGCGGCCAGCGCTGTTTCTTCAATAAATCCAGCGACACCTTCGAGTTCTTTTTGGGTTTGTGCAGCATTGGTAGTAGCCTCTTGCCAGCGCAAAAAATTGGCCATGGCTTCTGTACGCCGAATATCACCAGAAATATTACGATAACGCGTGGCTTGACGAGCCTGACGTGCCAGCGCTGCTTTTTGTCCATCAAGTTCACCCATCACGTCATCAAGACGCGATAAATTTGTTTCTGCCGCGCGCAGGCGCAATTCCGCTTCATGACGTCGAGAATGCAAACCGGTAATGCCTGCGGCCTCTTCCAAAATGCGGCGGCGGTTTTGCGGTTTCGCATTGATCAATTCAGCGACTTGACCTTGTCGAACCAACGCCGGTGAGTTGGCTCCCGACGAGGCATCGGCAAAAAACAATTGCACATCCTTTGCCCGCACATCCTTATTGTTGATCTTGTATATCGACTGAGTGCCGTCTTCTTTACGCAAGATACGCCGCGTAATCTCAATAGTGTCGAGTTCATTATATTCTGCAGGTGCCGTTCGATCTTTATTATCGAGAGTGAGGGTGACTTCTGCCCAATTGCGTTGCGGGCGCATGGTTGTACCAGAGAAGATAACGGATTCCATTCCGTCGCCACGCAGGGCTTTTGCGGAGGTTGCGCCCATGACCCAGCGCAAGGCTTCAAGGACATTGGACTTACCGCAGCCATTTGGCCCTACGATGCCGGTAAGGCCCTCATGGATTTCAAAATCCGTGGGTTCTACAAAAGACTTAAAGCCGGTCATGCGCAGATTTGTAAACTTCACCAATTCATTCCCTTAAATAGCACTTCTCGTTCTCGATATCGGCTAATCCAAGACATCACACTAGTCTGAGTCGGACATAGAGAAGTGTTAATATATCATTAACTACCCGAATATTACGAGTAAATCTCAATAGATATCACGCAAGACTCGTTCCCGATTCTCAATTTGGACCAAAGGAAAAAAAACTATTGGGGAAAAGCGCTATGAAATCGAGTGTAAACAGTCTGTAAAATTGTGCGACAGAATGGAATTCGCCCTATGGGGGATTTTTAGGGGGCGAACATTATTTTGCGAATCAGCGGAATTTAGGCGGGCAGGATAGGGTAAATATTAATTCTTGAGAGCGCTGATACAACAATGTGTGTGCACTATTGCAATGTTTTTTTAGCACCTCCGCATCAAATGGAATGACGGATGTGCTTTAAAGGGCCTCCACGTCAAATTGAATCGCCGAGGTGCTTTAAGTTTTTTTCGCATTTATTGCAGTTCAGCCGGTTCCCACAGACACGTGAAAATGTTTTCGCTTGTGGTTTTGTCGCATTTCCGGGCGACCAATCGGTAGTCACTTGATCTGGAAAAACTTTAAACTCGTGCAGTCAAATCGGCGCTCACGAAACTGGCAATTAAAATGTTATAAAGGTGGGGATGGTAGCCATTACCAGTTTTACATGCGAAGTAAAATTGCACAAAAAATAGAGCGTGTTTGATAATGCACATATCAAAACCACACTCTTTTAAATCATTTTTAATTATCGCGACCGGATTATCTTAATGGTCATCGCCTGAATGGTCGTCATGGGAATGGTCATCGCCATTACCGTCCGTATGCTCATCATCAGGCGTTGCGCTATCGTCTGCTTCAATTTCGGTGCCGGTTGCTTTGGCCAACTCTTCATCCAGTTGGGCGAAATTTTTAAGTGTAAGCTTTTCACCATTGAGGACAAAATTTGGGGTACTGGAAATTTTATATCTCTCCCCGGCATCTTTAACATTATCATTGATGACGTCGAGGATTTCTTGACGATCAAGGCAGGCTTTCATTGCATCATTGTTCATACCGGCTTGTGTCGCGATTTTTTGTAATTCGCCGATGGGATCATTACCAAAAGCCCAAGCTGATTGAGTTTTAAACAATGCGTCTGTCATTACAAAATATGCTTTGTCCCCGCCTTTATCCGTGGTGCAGCGGGCTAACAGGCTGGCAATTAATGAGCGATCATGAGGCGGGGTTGGCAGTTCACGGAAGACAAATTTGATCTTTCCTGTATCGATATATTTCTCTTTGATTGATGGGTAAACGCTGGCATGGAAAGAAGCACAATGGCCGCAAGTTAAAGAGGCATATTCAACCAAAGTGATATCAGCGTCTGCATTGCCAAGCGCCATATCCCCCAGTGCCCCTTCGCGAGCCCGATCGGCAGCTAATTTGCCGTCATTTTTTGAACTTGCATTCGTTTGCTCACCTGCTGATGCGCTTTCACCGGCACTATTACAAGCCCCAAGAGAGAGGGCGGAAGCCACGAGAAAACTCAGGGATAAAATTTTGATATTCATGTTGGTCTTGCCTTTGGAATCTTTGTGAGGGTATTCGAATAAAACGACAATATATGTACGATACTAAAGTTTTTATATCACAAGTTCTAACACATGTCCTGTTGTGAAAGGAACACTTCATCGTAAATCCAATAAATATTATCTAGTTTTGGTGAAATACGATTGTGTGTCGCCGACGCACTATATCTCTTTGTTTTTATTGCCCTTATTTTTTAATGAAGCGTGATATTCTCGCAAAACATCTTCAAGAGGAGAGGGAGCGCGGTCCCCGGTCTCTTCTATGCTATTATGAAATGGATTGTTTTGATTGTTATGTTGGCCTGGCGTTGTGATCTCAGAGGTTAGCAAAGTCGCAGTTTTTGTTTCAGGTGTCCCAAATTGTTGGATTTTCAACTCTGTAACGGTTCCAGGGCCTAAAACTTTACTGATGCCCTTTAGAATGCGGGCCTTCTCATAATGAAGCTGAGTTGCGGCTGTTCCATCACGGGTAATGATTTCTAAGGTTTTCCCTCGTTGCCCGGCTCCTTGATGTGGGCCGGTTGATAATATCCGACCGGGACGACAAATATCCGCGATGTGTGTCCCGACAAGTTCGCTCCACCGAGAGGCTAAGGCCGGTTCCATGTATCGGGTTTGTTGGGCAAGTTTTGCAAATACTTGCCCCGAAAAACGCCGAATAGAAGGAGCGGCCTTACGTACGGCTCTTGTCCGTCGATTGGGCTGACGATAATAGGGGGCAGGCGTGAAATTATCTTTCATGATATCAACTTGATAGGGGTTCAGTTAAGCTTTAGTCTGCCATGTTGTACGATTTCAATCAATCGAACTTTCCGTCGATTAATTGTTTGTATTTTTGCAGCCCAGCGTGCATGTGTTCAATACTGACTATCATGTTACGATGTATGGTCCACCAAACTCCGAGCATCATGATGACGGTAAAATGCCCAGATGATAGCAAATATATTATTGAGACAAGCGTAGATGAAGCGAGCGCAAACAGATCGTACCAAGCTTTCGCCTGCTTTGTTGGCCTGGTATGATGATCATGCGCGGGACCTACCTTGGCGCATCAAGCCGAGCCTAAGCAAAGAAGGAAAACGCAATTCCGCTTATCAGGTATGGCTATCTGAAATAATGTTGCAGCAAACCACTGTGGCGACGGTTAGAGAACGATTTGTCACCTTTCTGGAGCAATGGCCAACTTTAGAAGCGATGGCTAAGGCGCCCCGTGACGATATTTTAGCGGCATGGGCCGGGCTTGGGTATTACGCAAGGGCGCGCAATTTACACAAATGTGCGCAAGTTTTAGTTGCGGATTATCAGGGGGAGTTCCCCCATACGCAAGACGCTTTGAAATCATTGCCTGGTATCGGTGATTACACATCAGCGGCTATTGCAGCGATAGCTTTTGATCAAAAGGCGATTGTGATGGACGGGAATATTGAGCGTGTGATGGCGCGACTTTTTCGTGAAGCCACTCCCTTACCCAAAGCAAAGCCCGCCTTAAAGCAACGCCTGACTTCTGTCTGGCCAGGCAACAGGCATGGGGATTTTGCTCAAAGTCTAATGGATCTTGGCGCGCAGATTTGCCGTCCAAAATCACCTTCCTGTCAGCAATGTCCTATTTCGCAGTTTTGTGAAGGGTTTGCGCAAGGGGATGCGGAAACCTTTCCAGTGAAACTGGCTAAAAAAAAGAAACCGAAAAGATATGGGGTTGCGTTTTTATTAATCAATGCCAGTGGCGAGATCGCTTTGGAACGACGTAGCGAGAAAGGCTTGCTGGGTGGCATGTTCGGGCTGCCGGGAAGTCAGTGGACGAGTGAATTGACGCTAAAAGTGAATGAGCAGAGTGGTTTACACGAAGACCATTTACTTGCTGAGCAGTATGCGCCGATAAAGGCAAAGTGGAAGTTTGCAGGGGTGGCCCAACATACGTTCACACACTTTCATCTCGAACTCGCCATTTATTCTGTCCGAACAAGGAAGAAAAATATCGACCCTTTATCGTGGCATAAGATTGACAATGCGGGTCTACCCACCGTGATGAAAAAGGGGGTCGAGGTTGGTTTGAAAAAACTGTAACTTAAAGTACTTTCGCATCAAATGAAATCAAGGAGGCGCTTTGAGGTATTGTTTGTTACATTTCCGGACGATCAACCGGCTTCACCCTGAGCTGGTCGTATGTGGATGAACTCAAAAAGAATATAAAAAGGAATTTAAAGTTGAAGTCTCTTTTTCGATTTTATGTGATGAATTTCGCAGCAATTGCGGCTGCCTTAATGGGTGTTGCTTGTGCGAGCAATCCGCCATCAATTTTTACGCTACAGCCGCGCGATGAAGAACGCTTTCATACAGAAAAGCTTAGCCTAGAACAGCGGTCTATTTCCGCGCTGGGATTTTTGATTGGTAATTGGGGCGGGCCGGGGATATCTTATCGTGATGACGGAACACAATTTGACTATTATGATACAGAATTTGTCCGCTATGATTTAGATAAAAGCATCTTGCTAATCAATGCACGCGGAGAACGCCCCGATGGTAGTACGAGTTATCGTTTGCATACAATCATTTATTATGATGCTAAACGAGAACATTATATCTATACCCCCTACAGTGGAAAAACTGCGCCGCGCTCCTTTGAGTGTGCGTTGGAAGCGGGGCCAAAATTATTGTGCTATACAAAGGAGCGCAACTATCGGTTAACGTTTCAAAGACTGTCTGATGGACGCTGGAACGAGTTTGGCGAGCGGCTTGATAATGAGGAATGGAAGAAAAATTTCGAGACAATTTTACGACCTATAAAACCATAAAAGCACCTTCAAGTTTTCGGTACAAATAACAAAAATTGCAAAAATTGCAAAAATTTACTGGGGATGAAGCGGGTAGGTTTCATTGTAACAATTGCGTTGCGGGGCTGACTCTGACATTGTACAGGTCTGAATAGTGAATGCTTGAATTTTTATGGAGTTTTCTCAATGAACTTTAACCGTCGCGCGATTTTACAATCTTCTACTGCAGTAGCTTTAATTAGTACGATGTCGATCGCGGGATGTAGTCGGAAGACTTTGCCCTCTGAGCCTGTGAAAACAGTTGTAAAATCAGCGCAACAAGCTGAAGCGAGCGAGGCCGTTGAAAGACTTCTCACGCAAGCAACGGATCAAATTTTAACAGCGTACCCTGAGAGTGCTTCAAGTTTTGGTATCGACCATGATGACTATGCCCATCTTAAATCTAAATTGACCGATCGTTCATACTCGGGGCAAAAACAAATAGAAAACGATGTTCGAGGGATGCTGGCTCAATTGAATAAAATCGAGACAAGTACTCTCTCTGATGAGCAGGCCCTCAATGTTGAAGTTGTTCGCACAGTCTATGATCGCACAGCTGAAGGGTTTGATTTTCCCTTTGGTGATGTGGCGTTGTTAAATTCTAATTGGTCGTATCGGAACAGCCCTTATACCGTAGCGCAAAATACAGGTGCCTTCGTAGAAATTCCGAGTTTTCTTGACGGTTCACATTCGATAAAGAAAACGCAAGATGCGGAAGATTACTTGCTACGGTTAGAGAGTTATGCAGGGCAGTTAGAGGGGGAAACCGAACGGGTACGGATGGAAGGGGAACGCGATGTTGTGCTGCCAGATTTTTTACTCGAAAAGACTCTTGATCAACTGCGCGGTGCCCGGGATAAAGCATCAACAGATTGGGGCCTGGTTACATCGGTCAAGACACGTACGAGCGATATGGGGGCGGATTTCACCAATCGGGCTAAAGCAATTGCTGATGAAAGAATTCGCCCTGCGATTGAGCGCCAGATTGAAGCTTTGGAAGTGGTAAGATCGAAAGCGAGCGATCATGCTGGCGTATGGGCTATTCCGGGTGGGGATGAGTATTATGCGTGGGCCCTGAAAGCGAGTACCACAACAACCATGACACCGGATGAGGTGCATCAAATGGGCCTTGATGAGTTGGCGAGTTTGCAGTCGAGAATGGATCCCATTTTAAGGTCAATTGGATATACGAGCGGGTCGGTCGGAGAGCGCATGAGCGCACTTGGCAATGATCCACGTTACCATTTCGCGCAAGGTGATGAGGGACGCGCAGAAATCATGGCATTTATTGAAGACCGCCTGAGTGATATTCGTGGACGTATGCCGCAAGCGTTTGAAACGCTCGTTCCCGGTTTTTTGGAAGTCACGCGTATTGCACCGGAGGTCGAAGCTGGCGCGCCGGGGGCTTATGGTGGCCCCGGCTCAATTGATGGCACAAAACCAGGTCATTACTGGATTAATTTACGCACAACAAAATTGCATAATAAGTTTTCGCTGCCAGATCTAACCTATCATGAGGCCATTCCGGGTCATGTGTGGCAGGGCGAGTATACGTTTAAGCAGCCACTCATTCGCTCGCTTTTAGCGTTTAATGCGTATTCTGAAGGATGGGCATTGTATGCGGAGCAGATCGCCGATGAATTAGGGGTGTATGATGCGGAACCCGTCGGACGATTGGGCTATCTACAATCTTTGGCGTTTCGCGCCTGTCGTTTGGTCGTGGATACAGGGCTTCATGCCAAACGATGGACGCGCGAGGAAGCCAATAATTGGTTTGTTACCAATAACGGTTCAAACCCTGAAGAAGTCCGGGGAGAGGTTGATCGCTATTGTGCGTGGCCTGGACAGGCCTGTGGGTATAAAGTTGGGCACACTGCGATTGTTAATTTGCGAGAAAAAGCCAAATCTGCGTTGGGAGATCAATTTGACTTCCGTAGATTTAACGACTCCGTTGTTTTAGGGGGTAGTGTTCCCATGACCGTTCTCGAACGTGTTATTGATGATCATATTACCCGCGAGGGGTGAGGCTTTCAAATTAGAGCATTTCCAGATCAAATGGCTACCGGTTGAGGGTTTGGAAATAGATGCCGATTTAACTGATCGCTGCAGCACATTGCGATAATCGCTCAGCCGGGCTACCATAGACCAGTGTTTTTCTTGGGCGTTCATTTAACTCGCGCACGATTTTGTTGAGCTGATCTGTGGTAAATTAGGAGAGATCGGTTCTCTTGGGACGCGACTGCTGCAGGAGTTGACGGGTATTTTTCATTTTGCCGCGCTGCCGGGGGCTTTGTGGATCACACAAGTTCGTCGGATAGCTTACTCTATTGTTTTGTCAGCGCCTTGACTACCGTCTGTGTGTGTCGCCCGGGGAGTTTGGCCAGCATCACATAGCGCTGCCGCAGCGTTATCTCTCTCTCAGCTCATGGTTCTGGATTGGCGTAAACCCAACCCGAATGTATTTCCTTCTGAATTCTAGTGCTCCCTACTGTTTCAGTGTTCGTTTATTCAGATTCAGATGTGCAAAAGGTCTTGGTAGCAGCTATCAAAGTAGCAGCCATCAACTATTCTCTTGTGGGCTGCGCTCTCGAAGAAAACTATCATGAATAGCGAACTTTGAGTTGAGCCTGAAACGAAAAAACTAAAAGTTAATACAAGAATTTAGAAAATGGTGGAAGTGGACGAAACGACTTCGAAAGCTGAAAACCAAAAGTGCGACCGCGCTTCGGGCGAAGCCCGCCCCATCTGAGGCATGAGCAAAGCGAATTGCCGCGAGATATGGAAAATGGTGGAGTTAGATGAAACTAGCTCAGACCAGATTATAGGCTGTTTAGAGGATTGGGAGCATATCTTTCAAGCAGAAAATATTGATTTTGAGGAGTTGGGATTATGAGCCACTCCGAAACCAAAACAAAACCAATTTCAGACGAATTTAACGAGCAAGTCGGCGAATGGAATTATTCAAGCCCCAAGCGCCCCAAAAGGCCACCACCTTTCTCAATCCGTTTTACAGATAAAGAACGGGCGATTTTAGAGCGTGAACGTGATGGGAAGCCAATGGCAGTGCATATCAGGCAGAAACTCTTTGAGGCTGAATACACTCACCGCCAACGGGGACGTAAAAACACGGTGAATAAAGCCCTTCTAGGTCAGGCACTCGGCGTTCTTGGCTCATCGCGTATCGCTCAAAACATGAACCAGATCGCCAAAGCAGCCAATATGGGGACGCTGCCTGTAAGCTCAGAGCTGCACCACGAACTCCATGACGCCTGCAATGATATTAAACTCATGCGCGACGCCCTCATCGACGCTCTTGGTATCAAAGTGGAGTGGTAGCCCATGATCTTTGTTGGAAACCAGCGCGGCGGAGCTAAGAACCTCGCCAATCATCTTATGAATGCAAGGGACAACGATCATGTCACCGTTCACGACGTGCGGGGCTTTACCAGCGACACGGTGCATGGCGCGTTCAATGAAGCCCATGCCCTATCACGCGGCACAAAATGTCAGCAATTTTTGTTCTCACTTTCTGTCAATCCACCAATAGACCAAAATGCTTCAACCGAAGACTTTGAAAATGCCATCCACCAAGCCGAAGATAAACTTGGTTTAACAGATCAATCTCGCGTGATTGTCTTCCATGAGAAAAATGGCCGTCGCCATGCCCACGCTGTTTGGTCGCGTATTGATATTGATGAAATGAAGGCGGTGCAGCTTTCTTTCACCCATCGCAAACTAATGGATGTCAGCCGCAATCTTCATATCGAACATGGTTGGAAAATGCCTGATGGTATGCGCGATTCAAAACTCAAAGACCCAGCCACCTTTACGCTTGATGAATGGCAGAAAGCCAAAAGCCTCGGCATGGATGCCAAAACGGTAAAACAGGCACTTCAAGAAGCATGGGCAGTCAGCGATAATAAATCCAGCTTTGAACATGCATTAAGTGACCATGGTTTTATACTCGCACGCGGGAAAGGCGCTAGCTTCGTGGCTGTAGATCGGTTCGGCGGCGTCCATGCCTTGGGTAAGAAATCACTTGGCGTAAAAGTGAAAGATATCCGCTCTCGGCTGGGTGACAAAGAAGACTTGCAAACAGTTGATCTAGCGCAGGCTGAACAAGCGAAAGTTATGGAGGCCCAGAAAACTAAGCTCAACACTGAGCTTGAAAAGAAAAAACAAGCGTTCCACCAGCGCATTGAAAAGCGCAAACAAAACCTTATCGAGCGCCAGCGGATTGAACGCAAACAGCTCTTCGACAAGATCGAAAAGAAACAAATTGAGCAAAGCAAAAAACGGCAAGCACGTTTCCGTGCAGGCGCAAAAGGTTTATGGGATCGCGTGCGCGGACAACACAAACGTATTCAAGAAAAAAATGAAAAGGAAGCGCTAGAGTCCATGCGCCGTGATTATGCCATGAAGGATGGCCTTATCATGCAACAACAGGAACAAAGGCGACAATTTGAGGATATCAAGCAGCGAGAAGAACAGCGTTTTAAATCGACTAAGCATTCGTTTGGCCAGCGCACGCCTCAGACTCAACAGCACCAATGTGGCCGACAATTAAAGGCTAATAATCTAAGAAAATTTGAGCTATAGTTCGTAACATGAAAAAGTATGAAATCATGTATATTGAACCAAAAGACGATGTAGCCTCATTAGACGCTCGTATCGGCAAAGTTCGTTTTTCTAAAACTGGAAAGACTCTCAAATATAATGACCGAGAATTCCAATCCCTCAAAGGATCTGGTTATAAAGCCAATTATTTTGAAGTTGAAACTGGTGGTTGGTACTGGATTTCAAAATGCCGCCGCGATGGAAATGATGGTCTATACAAAACTACCGTATTTGTAGATCAAGATATTCGAGCGGAATATTGGGAAGACATTCGCAACATGCCTGATCGAAAAGATCAAGAATCTTTCACCTCCACAGGGAAACACCAAGCTGGTGGCAAAGAGGCGAAAAACTGGCGTGAAAATGTTTAGGAATACATATTTTGGGTAAAGCAACTGATTTGAAAATAGTTTTATTGCCCGGTTTAGATGGGACAGGTGATTTATTTAAGCCATTTCTATTAACCTACCCTGATCCTGATTATGAAGTAATTAAATTACCAATAACCAGCAATCAAGATTACAATACGCTTGTATTAAACGTTAGGGAACATTTACCAAAAATTGATTTCGTTCTAGTTGGCGAATCTTTTTCCGGCCCCATTGCTGCTGCCTTAGCATCGGATAAATCTTTACCTATGAAAGGTGTGATCTTTGTTGCAACTTTTCTCAGCCCTCCCAATCCCATGTTACTAAATTTTGCAAAATGGATTCCTTTTCAATTTATGTCCAATTTGCCACTTGCGAAACATGTTCTGAAAAATCTACTTTTTGAAAGAGATACAAAAAACGATCTTCTATTGTCATTTAAGAGAGTTTTGAATGATATTCCACCAGAAATCATCCGACAAAGGCTTGAAGCGATAAGAGGTTTAAAACAAAAAAACGAATTTCAAAAAATTCCAGCACTCTGCCTTGTTGCGAGTCACGACAAGTTGGTACCTAAAAATAACTCACAAGAGTTCAAAAAATTCTTCGAAGAAATATCAGTTCAAGAAATTCGCGGATCGCATTTCCTGCTTCAAACAAACCCAAAAGATTGTGGGAAAGCGATTTTCGCTTTCATTGACCGTCTAGACGAATAAATTTTTTCAATTTTTTTTACGGCGCTCTAAATGCCTTTTAGGTAATTGGCTTTCGTGTAAAACGGCGACTACTGCGATCACCTCATTATCAAACTTATAAAAAACACGGTGATATTCGATCTGAAAACAGCGATACCCTGATTTTAAGTGATCTATACCATATCCAATTTCTGGGTGCTGACGAAGTGTTTTAAAACCCTGACGAAGCTTTTCCATGTAGGATTTCGTTTGCTGTCCGCCGAATTCTTTGGTGGTGTAGATGCGAATATTTACTAAATCAGCTTGGGCATCTTCGGTTAGGCGAAGTTTCACTGCGTTCCGCCATCAGCATCAAGACCATCAAAAAGCGCATCTATATCTTTATCACTAGTGAGGTCTTTATAAGCACCATTAGCAAGTTGTTTCTCACCATTTTCTAAGCGTTGTAACAGGAAGTTTTTTCGTGCTTCATCTTCCTGATCCCGGCGTACAAGATCACGGAAATATTCGCTCTCATTATTGTACTGCCCGCGATCAATCCGCGCGGCGATCCATTCACCCATGTTATCCGGCATTGATATTGTTTTACGCATCATGGCAGTACCTCACTTTCTCATTATAGAATAGCATGTATGAATAATTCATACAATCTCAAGGTGGAATAAAGCGATTGCCTTATCCGCAACGGTAAATGATTGTATTTCCTGCAATATTTGACTCGCTATAGTCGCAAGCCAAGTCACGAGCGATAGCATCATAGTCGATATAAAATTGCAGATTTTCAGGAATTTCACCGAAAAGCCCTTCATCAACAAACTGTTCTGCCAATTCACGCATGGAGGCAACGCCGTAAATATCAACATCAAAGTCATCAGGGCTAACTGTATCAGGATCGAAGCAGTAGCCGCATTCTCCCACGGCAATGATGAACGGGATTTTTTGCCAGTCTTCCCAATCGCTCGCCACCTCAAAATAGCTTTCGATATTGGCCTGATTGATCCCCCACGCTTTTGCCAATTCACAATCCAGATCATCACCATCAATGAACTGAATTTCAAATTCTTCTACGGATTCACCATAGTCATTTAACAGCTTTTCAGCTTTCTCCGTGTAAGTGTCATAGTCATCAAAGTAAAATCCGGTTGCCGATAAATCATAAGGTTGCGCGTAAAGTGTAATGGTCATTTTCTTCCCCTTTCTTTGGGACTGGGTTGCTCATGCAACCCTGCCTCGTGGCGAACAGGGGGTGTGCAAACGGAAGGAAAAATCGACGGTGGGCGCAGGCACATTTGTCCTTCAAAAATAAGTGCCGAGCCTCAGGCTCCGTCTATTTTTTCTGAAGTGCGCCGAGGGGAAACGCCCCTAAGCCAACTTTTCATTTTCTTTACGAATCGGATTCATTTTCTTCTGTTTTGTTGCGAAACACCTCGAGAAATTTATTCCGATCATTCAATCGAATTAGTACAGGATCATCACAAGAAGAAGCTTTACCAAAGAATACCGCGTGGCGCTCCTTCAAACTTGGTAGTACTCTCGCATATTCCGATCCTATGTAGTTGCCCAAAAATTCTTTACCAGTGTCGTCAAAGGTACGCATAGCGAATATTGAATTACACTGATTTAGTATGGTCTTGGTTACGTTTGCCGTCCTCTGAGTGATCAGAAGACAACCTAATCCAAATTTTCGACCTTGCAATATAGCTCGAGCACTTGCCGCTGTAGCATTTTTATCTCCATCGTTAGCAACAGAGTTCCATTCAGGTACAAGACTATGAGCTTCCTCATAGATTAGACACGCTCGTGCGGTATCTATCATTCCTAATTCTTGGCAAGCTTTCAATGCAGCATTTGAAAATAATGCAGTAACCTCGCATGGTGTAAGGTCAGTAAAACCTGCATTACCTTGGAATGCATTAGTGGTTTGCTTGCTCACACGAAATTGCGCGGGGTTAAAAATCAAGATTTTCTGCTCAGTATCAGGCGCAAGAAATGCCGAAATTGCAGCATTAACAGCATTGTTAAAAGCACGTTGCGAACCTCCTTCCTCCTTGGCTTGCGCAACGGGCCGCCCATCAGCTGCTGCCTCTAGCCTTTGATTGATTACGTTTTGATATTTTTGATCTACAAACTCCTCAAGCAAATTAGAATACTGGTCAGTCAAATCCAAACAGATAATCTTGACCCCGTCAGTAATCATGCGTTCTACTAATTCGATAGCAAGATAACTCTTTCCGATTCCGAGTATTCCTAAAATTGCTGTGTTGTGCGTGACAGCATCCGAGATATCAATGGACACTTGGTAGTCTGTACTCGGAAAATTTCCAATTGCATTTTTGCTAGGGATAGAATTTGCTTCTGATTTTATAAAAACTGGTGAGTTAATTCGCGGCAACCATTCTGTCGGTTCGAATTTTTGGCCATGAGCATCCCACTTACCAATTTTTCGAGCTTTTGCGCGAACATAACCATATTTGTTTTTTTGCTGAACAGATTCCTCTCGAGTTACACCACCGAGAATCTGATAAATTACGTTGTCATCCTTCACTTTCACGTCGACTAAACGGCCTTCGGAAAGTTCTTCATCATTAATAATTTCAATTTCAATAAATTCTAGGTCTGAATCGCTATCAACTATTCCGCAAAGAGAGTTGATACGCTCAAGAACCGTTACGGACTGTGTTTCTTCTTCTGAGACAGGCAACAGAGTGGCTGCACCATTTCCAACGGCTACTTGGTCTGCGCGATTTTTGAATGACTGCGGAAGGGGTAGATCTAACGCCCTAAGTAAGACGCCATCATCTCTGCCCACATAGTTCAAGGCTACACCTAACGTAGTCGGTCCATGCTCATCAGATATTGCCATAAGCGTGCCCGACTTATAACGCACATCATCATCTTGCCGAATTAGCACCAACCCAGGAGATTGGCGTGCGGCAACAACGCCAAGCACATCTATATTTTCGACATTTATTTTATCCTTCAACCAGCCGAAAAACTGAACAATTGATTCAACCGGGTCTAACGCCACAATCAATGTCCAAGCTGTCAGAATTGCATAAAGTTCAGTAGTTGAGGATCGGTGGAATACCCATACCAAAACTAATATGACTAATGTGAATATTGTTCTGGGGGCACCAAATCCTTTTGCAGCTCGCTCCAGACTGAGTAGCCATTTCCGTGTCTCCAACCCATGTCCACGCTTCAAGAGTAAGACAATGATTGAAGCGATAAAGCATAAGGTACAGATAACTAATGCCAGCTTGATAATTATCAAGTCTGATTGGTCCGTGGGCTTCGCTGATAATGCTGCGAAGAGTGTTCCGGCAGCAACAAAAGCATTTGTGGCCGCATCAGCAGGAGGCACAAAATGGGGATTTAGAAGACGACTGCCTAAAATTAGACTAGCAAAACCGTTTGCGAACCATAGAAGTTTCTCATCTATGGGAAATCCCGTGCCAATCAAAAACCATTGTATCAATGCAAGGGCGATTAAGTAAACTAATGTAGCTGAAACTCGGGTCGATCTATTGTTCATTCTTAGCTGTTATTCTTATCCCATCAAATTAGGTTTTACTCATACAGATACTTTTGAAACCCAACAAAAGCATCCCGTACTTCTGGAATGCCGCCGAGTTGTTTTGTTGCGTCGGCTACTGAGCTATATTTTAACTCTAGCAAGCTAGGTAATTTGGATTGATCAAGTTCCGCGACACCTTGTTCTTCATATTGGCCGAGTACGAATTCCAAGAAAATATTGAGCTTGTCATCGTAACTATTCAGGATGTCTGTTTTGCGACGATTCACGCGATCAGCACGCGTAACAGGTTCTTTCGCGTAAGCAATATAGGCAAGTACATCGAATAGATCGCTATTCTCTGCCTCTATGAGCTTAGCCACTTCCGTCAGCTCTGCCTCACCATATCCACGCTCGCTTAAACCTTGCATGAGTGCTTTACGCGTATCAGGCTTGCCCCAAAGCGTGCGCAACTCATCTTCGTTCTTGAACAGGTCAGGCAGCTCACCAAATAGCTTTTGGATGAAATCAGCAGGTGACATGGGCTTACCATCTGGCCCCCAAAAGCTGGTTGACGCCATGTGTTGAATTTTTCTCGCTTTACCATCGGCGAGCTTTACGAGGACCGTTTCAGGTCGTTCATCTGGCTCTTCATCATCGTCTGGTGTTTCCGGGTCGCCCGGTCCTTCGGGACCAGTAATGACTGGTCGCGGGGTTGGCTCCTCAGGATCGAGGGGTTCGCCATCCCATTCCGGGTCTTCAAACATCTCGTAGTTTTTACAGTAATCATAGATCGTGAAATAGTCTTTGCCGTCAAAAACGCGCGTGCCCCGCCCAATGATCTGCTTGAACTCGATCATGTTTTTAACCGGTTTCAGTAAAACAATATTGCGAACATTGCGCGCGTCTACACCAGTGGAAAGCTTAGTGCTTGTTGTCAAAACTGTCGGGATTGTTTTCTCGTTATCTTGAAATTGTCGAAGAAATTCTTCGCCGCGTTTCCCGTCATCGGCCCCCACGCGCTCACAATAATGTATGTTGTTGCTTTCTTTGACTTGGTTGATCAAATCACGGATCAAGGCGGCATGGGGCTGGCCTTTGCAGAATATGATGGTTTTTTCTTTTTGGTTCATTTCATCCATGAAGATGTGAACCCGTTTTTCTTCACGTTCCTGAATAACGATACCGCCGGAGCGATTAAAATCGTCTTCGGTATAACGCTTACCTTCTTCGACTTCGCCAGAGATGATCGTATCGCCGGGCGTGTAGATATAGTCATCCATCGTCGTTGCTACTTGGCGTACTCGGAATGGTGTTAGGAAGCCATCGTCAATCCCTTCTTTCAGGGCGTATTCATAAACGGGGCGACCAAAATAGCTGTAAGTGTCTACGTTGTGCTTGCGTTTTGGCGTGGCAGTAAGACCGAGCTGCACAGCGGGTGAAAAATATTCAAGAATTGCGCGCCATGCGCTTTCATCCTTTGCGCCGCCTCGGTGGCACTCATCTACAACAATAAAATCGAAAAAGTCTTCGGGGTATTCCCCAAAGTAAGGGGTTTCCTCAGGCCCACTCATGAAGGTCTGAAAGATCGTGAAGAAGATACTGGCGTTTTTGGGTACACGTCCTTTTTTCTTGATATCTTTAGGATCAACGCGCGCTAGTGCATCCTCATCAAAGGCGGAAAAACTATTAAAGGCTTGATCAGCGAGAATATTACGATCCGCTAGAAATAATATACGCGGGCGACGATTTGGCTCTCGGCTCAGGTTCCAGCGGCTGTGAAACAGCTTCCATGCAATTTGGAATGAAATGACTGTTTTGCCTGTACCTGTCGCAAGGGTTAGTAAGACCCGGTCTTTACCAGACGCAATAGAATCAAGCGCTTTTTCGATTGCGTTATCTTGATAATAGCGAGGCTGCCAGCTACCGCCGCGATCTTCGAAGGGCACAGCGGCAAAGCGATCACGCCAGTCATTAGTTGATGGGAAGGTACGTGCCCAAAGCTCATCCGGGCTGGGCACTTTATCCATACCAGCAAGTTCTTGTTCTTTGCTGGTTTTTAGATCAATTTCATAAAGGCCCTTGCCATTGCTGCTATAGGCCAATCGAACGTGTAACCGCTCAGAATATTCAATCGCTTGAGCGCGGCCCTCACTGACGGGATATTCCTCCGCTTTCGCCTCAATAACCGCCAATTTTTTGTTGCGGTATACAAGCACATAATCAGCGGAAAGCGGTTTAGCACGTCGCCCATTACCAATGAGACGACCAGCCGTGATCTTGTGCTCAACAATGATCCGGCTGCCTTCAACTTCGCCCCATCCAGCCGCGCGAAGGGCTGGATCGATCAAGTCATGACGTGTCTGGGCTTCATTTCGGCTCATGCAACCTCTTGTAGATTAGAAATTAACTCGCCAGAGAAGGCTTTTTGTAAAAGGGACTGTTTAAGCACCTTGAGTTTTTTCAATTTGTCACTGTACTTTTCTTCGGCGGCCCTAACCCGTTCAAAAAATGCTTCGATAGAAAGGACTGCATCTGCTTGGTATTCCAGAGGTGGAACATCAATACTCTGAGCCTTAAATAATTTGTGCGATATATCTGGCTGGGCAGCCTTCTGTGCAAGATTTACAACATTTTTTTTGAAATCAGTACCTTGCAGCCACCAATACATATAACGTTTGTTCAAGCTCTTAACAGGCGATACCTTAAACGAATTATTATGTAAGACTCCATGGCGCCCCATAAAGACCAGCCCAACTTGTCCTGTCCGTGTGTATATAATATCGTCTGGATAAACTTCCGCATTCGGTGGAAACCCTTCTTCTGCAACGAACTGTTCTTGTGTACCGTTTCGCAAATCTTTAATTCGCAATAGTGGCTTCGAACTTTCGTCAACGAGTAAATGTTTGGTTTTCGCATTTATAGCAAGACCTTGCGCTAGCTCAACCACATCACCAACAAGAGCCGAGGTCCAATCATCTCTTTTATTCTGTATTACCCGATCAAGATAACTCTCAAAAAGCTCTTTGGCGTTTTGGATATTTTGTTCTGTGTTGGCGATGGCTTTGTCGATACCCGCAAAAGCCTTATCCAAAATCGCCACAATGCGCTTTTGTTCTTCAAAAGGCGGAAGCGGAATAAAAAAACCCATCACCGCCTTCATGTTTGCCCGTGGCATTCTTGCGCCCGTGCTGGTACGGTCAATTGCTTTCACCGTTTTCGGATTTACTAGCCAATAGAAAAGATATTTTCGGTTCAACTCACCTGTTGGCCGAAGCGGAAATATTTCAGAAGAGCAATGTCCGATAAAATTAGGACAGAGAGCTTTATTTAAGTATGGCCTCAAGCGCCCATACAGAACGTGATCATGCGAAAATTTAAAGGTAGAACTTTTAACATCGAACACATCTAAAGAACCTATAAACTTGCCGGTAGCAGATTCAATATGTTCTAAACCCACATATGGTAGAGATTCTGCAGACTTCTTTGTTTTGTCTATCTCGCATACAGTGTTTAGGGGTACATTAGCAAATGACATCACAACATCCCCTTGATGTCTCGTAGGATGTCTGCGGTTTCTGCATCAAGTGCCGTAATTTCTGCAATAATCTCCTCTGGTGCGCGCAATGCTTCTTCCTCAGGCGCATTGGGATTTTTCACCGAGAGGTCAACAGTAGTTTCATCCAAATCTGAAATAGAGAGCTTCCACGATTTCTCACTTTCAGCTTTCGTCGATGACAGTTCAACAAACTCCTCTAAATCATTATCATTAAGCGGATTAGTCTTGCCAAGACTACGCCCCGGATCGAGTTCGTAAAACCACACATCTTTCGTTGGTGCGCCTTTCTCGAAAAACAGCACGACTGTTTTCACACCAGCACCAAGAAAGGTCTTAGATGGACAATCCAACACTGTGTGCAGATTGCAGCTTTCCAGCAGCTCTTTGCGTAGACTGATGGCCGCATTATCGCTGTTGCTCAAGAAAGTGTTTTTGATGACCACGGCCCCGCGACCGCCCGCTTTCAGGCTGCGGATAAAGTGCTGCAAAAATAAAAATGCGGTTTCACCCGTCTTGATCGGGAAGTTTTGTTGCACCTCTTTACGTTCTTTGCCTCCAAATGGCGGATTGGCAAGAATTACATCGTAACGGTCTTTTTCCTGAATATCTGTGACATTTTCTGACAATGTATTGGTATGAATTATATTCGGAGCTTCAATCCCATGCAAAATCATATTCATGATACTGATCACGTAAGCTAGAGATTTCTTTTCTTTGCCGTAGAATGTGCGTTTTTGAAGTGTTTCCAAATCATCAGTCGTGCTGGCCGTATCGCGCAAATATTCAAAGGCTTCACACAGAAATCCAGCACTACCGACCGCACCATCATAAATCGTCTCGCCAATTTTGGGATCGACAATTTTGATCATCGCGCGGATCAGCGGGCGCGGTGTGTAATACTCCCCGCCATTGCGACCCGCATTACCCATATTTTTGATTTTGACTTCGTAAAGGTCAGATAGCTCGTGTTTTTCATCCTGAGAATTAAAGGATAAATGATCCATCTCATCGAGGACATCTCGCAAGCTATAGCCGGACTGAAAACGGTTTTTGATCTCAACAAATATTTCCCCGATTTTATATTCGATGGTATCGGGATCACTTGCGCGATCTCTAAAACTTCTCAGATAGGGGAAGAGTTCTTCTTCGACATATTTAATCAAATCATCGCCTGTTAAGGCGCTATCGTGATCAAACGTGCCATCGTCTTTTTTAGGCGCTGCCCAGATCGACCAGCTATGAGCCGCATCGATAATACGGGCATAGGTTCCGCCTGTGAGTTCAGCGTCCATTTCCCGCTCAACTTCGAGAGCATCCAGATATTTGAGAAACAAGAGCCAAGAGGTCTGCTCGGTATAATCAAGCTCGGTCGTGCAACCAGCCTCTTTGCGCAGAATATCGTCTATATTTTTGAAGGTTTGATCAAACATCTTTTAGTCGCTTATCCCTGCTGGTGTTATTGGTCGCTGTATCATTTGCCTCGATATACTCGCGCATAAACTCTCGCAGTACCTGAGCCGCTGGACGATCTTGCTTTCGGCAAATGTCCAAAAACTTCTCCCGAAGTTCTTTCTCAACACGTATACGAAGTCCCGAATCTTTCATGCCGTGAAGTGTACCCAATGGATACACGTTTGGCGAGCGCAAATTTATGGTTGTTGTTCAGTGGCAAAACACTGGCGCGCATCCAATCCGCGCAGGGTTGCTCTTCATGAAATGATCGATAGGGGGTTCGGGGTATGCAATGAAATGCTGCCCTGAATGGTGATTAAACGGACATCCGTTTTGACATGGTTCGGTGCAGGTGGAGAGGTCATTCTCCAAATCCTGCTCGTGGTTCCAAGGGGTGCGAAAACCCTTTGGTTTAGTCCAGCGATGAAATGCTGGTGCGCATCCAAACTGCATAAGGTTGGTTCAGGTTTGCAAAGGGCTCGAATAGGCCCTTGCTCGTGATTGATCGGCGAAACGATCTCATGGCGGATGAAGGGTCGATCTCTGATATACGCCAATCAAAACACTTGCCCGAATAGGCTTAGGTGTTTCCCTGAAAGTATCCAACAGAAACCGGAGAGTTTCTTTGGCAAGGGCGTGGTA
>CAYZLR010000054.1:0-23441 GCA_964479275.1 uncultured Caulobacterales bacterium | reverse complement strand
TGATTCAGCCATTTTACTACTATTAGCTGGCTGCGTTCAAAGGGGTCAGGTCAGTACCAAGTCCGGATTAAAAGGAAACGTCCGCCCTTATTCTATTCGGCATACCATGGCCCGTTGGTTACGGGAGCAAAGTGTACCCGCTTGGGAAGTAGCCGAACAATTAGGACATCGCGGGAGCGGGTATCGCGTTACTGAAATATACACGAGCCATTCACCAGATTATTTAGAGAAAGCGGTCAAAGCTATTGATGCTTATTTTGGACGTTTAACGTGTGAATTACGTGTGAATTCGCTCGATAGCCTCTTGGAGCTTTAGCACTAAGATATTGTTTTTGCTTAACTTAAATGGCAGGGGCGGAGGGACTCGAACCCCCGGCCCTCGGTTTTGGAGACCGATGCTCTACCAACTGAGCTACACCCCTAGGCCAAAATAAGGGTTACGCTCCTAAACGCATTAATTCAACTTAAAAATATAAACTGTGCTGATTAAGGCTGGATTTGTGTAGGTGCTCAAGCCGTAACAGCCCTGTTTTTGGGACTATTTTTCCCGTAGTTTTCCACCCACATAAAGCTGTCCGCTACCCTCGTGAACGACTCGGCCCTGGACTTTAGCCAGACGCACTTCGCTGGAGCCATAAAGGCGCAAATCTGGGCTGATCACCAATCCGTCGAATAAGAGCCCCCCGGAACCATCCACAATGAGTTTTAATTTATCGGCTCGACCATCTTTAATCGCTGCGCCTCCAGAGCCGGCAACCCGCATTGTCATTGGCCCTTCGACCCAGTCTGATCGCACAACACCAGAACCGGCAATTGAAATGTCGAGAATGCCATCAACACGGTCAAAAACCACATCACCAGGGCCTGCGATATCCACATCGGCGATCGCCACAGTGCCAACTTTCAAATCCGCATCACCGGAAATATCAATCTCAATACCACTATCAATATCTCCCATAATCAGCCGCGAGCCATGCACTAACCCAACGACAGCTTCATCGACGTCACCAGTATTTCCCCAAACATAACATCCATGAAGATCTAACTTACCGTCCAGATCATCCATCGCGAGTGTCATACGAGCATCAATAAAGGTAACATCGGTTTTAAGCGGGAGTGTAATTGTTAAAGTTGGATGTTTTTCAAAAAACTCATCGCCTAAAGGTTCACCAGTAGAGAGCCTGCGATCCTTACGGCGGTTTTCAGTACGGCGAATTCTAGTATCACAACAATTTCTTGACGAGTCGTCGCGCCACTTTTCACCCTCAACGACAAGTGTTTCACCATCAAGCGCAACGTTAACAGGATATAAGGTCTTTCCCTGCTTAATTTCAACGCGAATTGTCTGATCTGTAGAACTTGCTGTTCTGTTTTTGATTACAACATTGCCAGTAAAATCTTGAATTGAGACATCTTGAGCATCAAAGCTTTGAGATTGTGCCGGAACATGTCCCAACATGACACAGGAGGCAATCAATAGTGCCGAAACCGATTTCGCTTTTTTCCCAACTTTAATATAGTTTTTTTGTTTGTTTAACACTTCAATATTCATAACTACCACACCATTACCAATCTTTTTGATCCCCAAAATGCCCAGAGATTATCATCTGGTTCATCGATCATTCAGGTTGATCCCTTCTGCGCTGTCACAGCGGATACCATCGGTAGAAACTGTTGTTTACCAATGATCTAAGGCAGAAAGCTCAACACCACACCACAATAGGTAGATAACCAAAAACTATGCCAAATGCAGAAATCCAGATTTGTGATCTGACTAATCTGAAGACAAAAATTGCACGCACAACTTTGCGAGCGCACACGCCATTCAAGAGTGTCGTGATCATAAACCCATAAGAATAGTTGGTCCAGTGCGTTAATCATTTGTTAACCACTATCGATACTTGCCAGAAAAATTCAGCGTTGTAAGCGAATTTCAAAAAACTAGTTTTTGGGCCTTAATTCATCCATGAAATCATAGTCTTAGCCGCAATATCACTAGCGTGCGGCCCATCCAGCACCAATGCTTTTATGACTGGTGTTAGATGATCAATCTGGTGCTGGCGTGCTTTCGCGCATGTCAAATAGTCATATAAGGTTTTTGCCATTTCAACGGGACAACATTTATTCTGGATAAACTCTGGAATTACGGCTCGTCCAGCCATCACATTTAAAACGCTTACAAATGGTGTTTTAACAACTATTCTAGCCCAAAGCGCAGTAAACGGATCAACTCGATATGCGATAACCATCGGAGTTTTCAAAATAGCAAGCTCAGTTGTCACCGTACCCGATGTTGCAAGCGCTGCATCGCCAGCACAAAAAGCAGAATATTTTTCACTCGGTTCGACAAAAACCACATCATCTATCTTTTGATATCGCTCTTGCACCAGATCTTTAACGGCAGGAGCAACCGGAATAACAATTTGTAACTTCTCAATTTGGCCGCGTAAAATTGCAATTGTTTCATGATATGGCGCAGCCAGTTTTGTCACTTCACTTTTTCGGCTGCCGGGCAAAACGATTAATGTCGGGGCATCACACAAGCCATGCTGATGTAGAAATTTAGCTTTTTCATCAAGGCCAGCTTTGTTGTTATAATAGTGAAATGCATTTTGGAATATCGAATTTCCAACATATTTCGCATTGATATTTTCTTTTTCAAACAAGTCTTGCTCAAACGGCAATAAAGTTAAGACACCATCAAAATAATCTTTCACAAAATGAATGCGTTGAGGCCGTGAAGCCCAAATTTGCGGTGCGGCATATTTAAAAATCTTTATGCCGGGTATTGCATCATGCATAGCCTTTGCCCCCAGACGCGAAAATGCCCAACCATCAATAAAAATGATCCCTGCACAACCCGTTTCATTTTCCGCCTGCTGAGCTATCTTTGCTAAATGTGAAATTTTTTTCTTAGCCTCGGGATAAACACGAGCAACATCAGTAAACCCCATTACCGAAAGTGACTGGATGGAAAATACGCTAGCAAAGCCTTCCTGTTCCATCAAAGGACCACCACAACCGATAAGATTTTTTTTATCGTACCCCAACTCAACCAGGGATTTGATTAGCGCAGCCCCCAACGCATCCCCTGATGGTTCAACAGCAACAAGCATGAGTTTATGATCGGTATTAAAGATATGCCTGCCTGTCATCGCGTTAACCAAACGTTTTTGGTATTTTGATTTTTGCTAACTCATCGAGTGTAAACCCATAGACAAAGATACCTTTTGCGTTAGCGGCCTCAATCATCTCTTCGCGGTTTAAAATGAGTGCTGCACCACTCAAAACGGCCACCCCTCTTAACCCGGTTTCACTCGCAAGAATAATTGTCTGCAGGCCAATTGTTGGCAAGTCAACGCGCAATTCCTGTCCGGGTTTAGGTATTTTGGTTAACACCCCAAGTGGTGGCGTCAAAGACAGACGTTCATAATATCGCCCACACCGATCAAGCATTTCATCGGTGCCTTCCACGGCCTCAATGCCAAGAACCTGCCCCGCGGCGACAACGGCCCCCTGACCAATATCAAAGGGACCAAGCGCCCGTATAACTTCTACGGCTTTTTTTATATCGCTAAAATCCTGATCATCAGGAGCATGGATCCCAAGGGCTCCTTGATCAGGTACCACATGCCCTAACACTTCATCAGCGCCAACCACCATAAAGCCTTCTGCTTCAAAAGCCTCTACGATTGCGCTTAATAACGCGCCGTCTCCGCGTATGGCAGCAGCGGCAAATTTCGATAATAATGCAGCCCCGCGCCAATCTGGGCGGATTGTCGAAAAATCGGGGCGCTGCACCATGCCTGCCATAACAATGGCATCACATTTTTGCTCTCTCAGAGTACGAAATATTGCCCCCGCTTCGAAGATCGAAAAACCACGCCCCGGAAACATCTCATTACCCTCGTCTGCAATACCTTCCAAGCGGATTACAAAAAAATCATGAAACTCAATTTGGCAATGATGGGCCAATTCTATGGGAAGCATGCCGCCCCCCGCGATAATCCCAAGTTTTTTCCAGCGCTTCATAATCGCTCTCTTTGGCATCCGCCGCATAATTTAGAGTGTTTTCAACCTAATAGCCCCTATAAAGGCAGAAAATGCAAGAGCGCATTACGATCTCGATCATATCCAGATTCTGGAAACTCTAATACTATCGCCTAATTAGAATGCGGCTTCAGGTTCAGCAAAGCTGCGCGGCGCAGGGTCAATTGTCTGTATGCCCCCTGGTTGTATTTCCAAAATCGCAAGACCGCGTTCAATTGAGCCATCACGATTTAGGCGAAACAACCCATCAGCTCCGAAATATCCATTAGGATCGGATATTGCTTGAGCCGAAAAGCGTGATCGCGGATCTGGGTTTCTTGCAAGATTTGCGGCGAGTAAAGTGGCATCGTAAGCCAGTGAGGCCAGACGGGGAGGCGTTGAGCCGAAGGCTTTGGCAAAACGTTGCTCGAATGCACGTGTAATTGCAGGATCTGGCGCGGCAAACCACCCTCCCCTCAAAGCGGGTTCACGAGTTAAGCGCGGATTATTCCAGGCAGAAATGCCCAATATTTTTACCCGTGTAATATCGACATTGTAATAAGGGAGCAGCGGCGCTAGCGCGCGCAGTAATGTGCCTTGCTCGGGCATCAGAACTGCTTGATAACCTCTTGTATACCCAAGATCAGCATCGGCATTGATCGGAGTTGGATTGTTGGGATCAAATTCATGACGTTGTTCAATCGGTACAATTTCTTGTGAATATTTTGCCAACCGCTTTGCAGGATCAAGCATGGCATCTGGTTCTTGAACATAACGTTCTTCATGAACAACAACACCGCCGCGAACATAGACTTCTTCCGCAAAAGAACCACTGACACGATCTCCGTAAGCGGTACTGGGTGCTAAAACGCCAAATCGATTATATCCTTGAAGAACAGAATAATCCGTAATGCGTGCAATTTCCAACTCCGGCGGAAAACTCAGCAAGTAAACCCCCTCTCCCCTAGACTTCAGATCAGAGGAGAAGCCGACCATAGGAATGCTGGCGGCACTCGTCACCCGTGATGCCGCTTGAACTGTCTCAGAAAATAATGGCCCTAAAATAATCTCAGCGCCATCCCGAATTGCAGAACGCGCCGCGTCTTCTGCACCGGCAGAAGTGCCCTTTGTATCTTTTGGCATAAGCAGAAACCGGTCATCACCAGCTTCAAAAACCGCTAGCTGAGCTGCATCAAACATAGAGGAGGCAATCGAGCGTGCGCCTTCATCATTTGCAGAAAATGGCAGTAATAGCGCAACCCTTACAGGAGCATTATTGTCAAAATGGCGTGGACGCACAAATTCATTACTCGACGGGCGAGGGCGGGAGGGAAGAGTATCAGGAACATCAGAAGGCGTTGGACGCTCAGCTTGGGACTCACGAACAACGATGGGACCGCTTTGCGTACCGCCTGTTTCACAAGCAGTGAGTAGCGTCAATGCAAGGCCTAAAATTGCGAAATATTTTATTGGCATTCTTATCAAGCTTATCAAGGCAATTCCTTGCTTCATTTCATGACCTCATTTTTCGACGGCGAAAAATCACCGTGCCCAATTTCTCTTATGTTCTGTTTAACAATATCTTGTAATTTTGCGCTTGTATAAACTGACTCCAGCAACCGCGTAAATCCAGTGAAAAGTACATCTGAAACCTAAAAGCCCCAAAACCATCGCCCCTGATGCGACACGTCACCCTCGCTCAATCTTGACAATCAATATCTCGTAAAAAGTATTAAGCTGCTTTGGTGATCTTTTAAGAGTTAGCTGACCTTCCTCAAGACTTTTACAAATTCAGAATTATTCTTAAATTCTAGCCGAAAAATCCTCAACTCGTAAACTATAATGAACAATGCCAAACCGAAATCGGTCGATTTTTCGATCAAGCTTGCTTTTGCCCCTCAACCGGACCAGCTTAAAGCTATGAACAAAGCGAATGCCAGACCAGAAAAACTGCTACCTCTAGAAAGCGGCCTTTATGTGACCGCGACCCCAATCGGCAATTTGGGTGATATTACAATTCGCGCAATTGAAACACTAAAACAGGCAGAGCTGATTTTGTGTGAAGACACACGCCAAACCGCAAGATTGTGCCAAGCCTATCAGATTCAAACAAAGCGGCAAGCCTATCACGATCACAATGGCGCCGCGATGAGGCCAATGATTTTGCAACGTTTACTTGATGGAGCCGCTATATGCCTTGTTAGCGATGCAGGCACACCTCTCATTTCTGATCCAGGCTATAAATTGGTTAAAGAGGCCAAAGCGCTCAACATTCCTGTCACGGCTATTCCGGGGGCCTGTGCGGCCATAACTGCTTTGAGCATTGCCGGTCTACCCAGTGATCAATTTATGTTTGCAGGCTTCCCTCCCGCAAAATCGGAAGCCAGAAAAAAATTCTTCGAAACGCTATTACCGATAAAAACAAGTTTGATTTTTTATGAAAGTGCTTCGCGACTACAAAAATGCCTGGAAGCAATGGCACTTTGCTTTGGCGATCGCGAGGTTGTCGTTGCCCGCGAATTAACAAAGAAATTTGAACAAGTTTGCGCCGGGCAGTTAAAGACATACGCTGAGGATATGAGTGAATTAACCTTGAAAGGTGAAATCGTAATATTACTTGGACCACCTGGCGAGACTGTTGAAAACATTGATATCGAAGCTCTACTCAATCATGCCTTGCAAACAATGAGCGTTAAGGAAGCAGCTACTGCCATTGCCAGCAGTTATGGTATCCCCAGGCGAGATGTATATTCAAAAGCTCTGCAATTAAGAAACAAAGAAAATGCGCAATCGTAATAGCCATAGTCGCAAAAAAGCACACCAAAGAGGTTTACGAGCCGAATTTATCGCCAAGCTCTATCTACGCATTTTAGGATATCATGTTTTGCAATCGCGATATCGCACAAAAATTGGTGAAATTGATATCATCGCAAAACGCGCAGGAACGCTCGTGTTGGTTGAGGTAAAACGCCGCCCCACAAAAGAAGCGGGCATCAATGCTCTGACCGCAAAAACCCAGCAACGCATTTCTGCAGCTGGCCGTTCTTTTTTGTCGCGAAACGAGCCACTAGCAAATCTTGGGTTACGTTATGACCTGATCGTGATCACGAAATGGCACCTATATCATTTTCGTGATGCCTGGCGGGATTAAAGTCTATCAAAAAGAAAAAAGCACCTTCTCATCATTTGAGAAGGTGCTTTTCAAACCTCAAATATTAGCTCCCCCCGGAGCTCCCCACATTTACACCCACTTTGAGGTTTTTTAGTAAGATCATGAACTCTCCCCCTTTAAATTCATGACATACCTCAGCTCTTGATCCTTAAGTTTTTAATCGGCCTAACTTTGTTAGAGGATTTAATGCTAGGCAAAATCAATTCACGGAGTAAAAAAACGCTCACCAATTGTAAAAAAAAACTTATTTAATCTTCTGCCAAACTCCCCCTATATCATCGCTTCAGCTTGTGATATGTTAAGCTTACATACCGTTAGTATGTATGTCAACGAGAAAATTAATGACTTTGAAAAATCTTTCGCCGCAGCAACAAAAATCAAGGGCAACCAAAGCTGCCTTGCTGTCTGCAGCAAGAAAAAAATTCACAGAAGATGGATTCTCGAACTCTAGCCTCGACTCCATCGTGAAGGAGGCTGGTGTCACCAAAGGCGCTCTATTCCACCATTTTAAGGATAAAGTCGGACTTTTCTATGAAGTTTGGCTAGAGCTTGAAAAGGAAATGAACGAAACTGCCAACAAAGAAGCGAGACGGGTCGGTAGAGCCAAAGCTAATGAAAACCCTTATGCCGGCTTTATTGCCGGTTGCGGTGTCTATTTTGATTTCGCCAAACATCCCGACTATCGCCGAATTGTTATGATGGATGGAGCTGCGGTAATCGGCGAATATGAATGGCGCCGGGTCGATGCGGCGATGGGGATTGCTACGATTGCCGGAGGCCTAAAGATATTATATGAATCAGGAGCTATAAAAAGTCCCCCGACTAAAGCTCTAGTAATTATGATACAAGGGGCGGTTAATGGTGCAGGATATGCCATTGCCCGAGACGAGGAAGGTATTCACAAGGAAGATTTACTTGCACGAATTGAAACCACCCTACGAAGATTATAAAAGCGTTTACAAAAAAGCCTTGAGATGTTGAAACCTTCCTTTTCAGACCTTCGATCAAGTACGCGTCGCGAAAATGAAGTTTACGACGATAACATAGCGGTTGAAGAGCAAGGTCATCCTCATTTTGCGTTGCTCGTACTAGCAGATTTCATAATATTTTACTTTGCCAATCACTCAAAACAGGGCATTTAGTAAAATAGAGGCGGTTGTTACAACACTTAACAGGAAACGACACCGTACTATGTTGATTGCGTCTAAAATGAGGTAAGCCCCCAAATGGCCATTACCCTCAACACTCAAATAAGCGGCGGAGTTTATGATGCCTAAATTTATTGCAAACCCTCTTTTCATCCTGATCGGTTTGATCGTCACAATGAGCACACTTGCAGGCTGTGCAACCAGCCGATCATTTGGCGCTAACGTTGACGATTTCAACGCAGACGCATCTCTAAAACGTATTCTTCTAGTTAATCGCAATCACGACTATTCTGATATTGACATTACTGTGTTTGAAGGGCGGGTTTTGCTAACGGGAACCATGCGCTCAACTCAAGGGCAAATTCACCTTGTCGAGAACGCTTTCAAGGCCCCTAATGTTGTTCAGGTTATCGACGAAACTGTAATCAACAATAAAACCCCCTTTAAACAAGGGGTAACAGACAGTAGAATTGATCAAGCCTTACGGGCACGGTTAATTACTGATCGCGGAATCACGAGCCGTAATTTTAAAATCGCTGTTTCTGGCGGGGAAACCTTCTTAATTGGTGTTGCCCGAGATGAAGAAGAGCTGGTGCGTGTACTCAATCATGCTAAATCAACAAATGGTGTACGCCGTGTCGTTAGCCATGTCTTATATCAAGATGATCCAACGCGGTTTGCCAGAACACATAATTGAGAACACGTGATAGGCACACATACTTAAATCGCGTCGGCTTGATTACCATGAAGACATCAGCGTGTAACCGCATCAAACATCATAAACCATGATTTGGGTTTTCCCTCGCCGTCATCAAATTCGTAAACAGCCCTTGTTTTATGATCTCTACAAGGCATATGAAGATAAAATCATTATCACACCCAAATAAGCGATTCACATATGCCTTTAAAAATTGCCTTTCAAATGGACCCGATTGAAGAGGTTCAGGCTGATGCCGACACCAGCTTTGATATGGCCCTTGAGGCCTTTAACCGAGGCCATGAAATCTGGATTTATCAAGCTGAACAACTGGTTTTTTTAAATGGTAATGTTTCTGCCTATGCCCGAAAAGTCACTCGTCTTGCACGTGAGCAAGGCAATCACGTCACGTTAGAAGAGAGTGAGCTTTTAAACCTTCATAATCTGGACGTGGTTTGGATTAGACAAGACCCCCCTTTTGATATGACTTACATTACCGCAGCCCAACTATTAGAGCGGTTACAACCTGAAGTGATGGTGTTGAATGATCCTGAAGGCATTCGCGACGCTCCTGAAAAATTGTTTGTGACTGATTTTCGCGCGCTAACGCCGCCAACCTTGATCACATCAGCGCCAGAAGCAGTGCTGGATTTTCGAAACACCCATGGGGACATCATCTTGAAGCCACTTTATGGCAATGGTGGTGCCGGCGTCTACAGGGTGCGCAGTGATGATGGAAATTACAATACGATTGTAGAGCAGTTCCTTGAGCATTACCGCGAACCCATGATCGCACAAAAATATCTCAAAGATGTCACCGCTGGCGATAAACGCATAATCTTGCTTGATGGAGAGGCTATTGGGGCCATTAATCGTGTCCCGGCCAAGGGAGAAACACGTTCTAATATGCATGTGGGTGGACGCGCAGAGGCCGTAAAATTAACAGCCAGGGACGAAGAAATTTGCAAAGTGATTGGCCCTCATCTGAAAGAGCGAGGCTTGCTTCTCACTGGCATCGATGTGATTGGCGACTGGCTGACAGAAATCAACGTCACCTCACCAACAGGTGTCCAAGAAGTGCGAAAATTTGGCGGGGCTGATATCTCCGCTGCACTTTGGGATTGGGTCGAAAAACGATCTTGATTGTTCAATTCCCTTCCTATTTGCCTAAGGATATACAACCAAAAGGCGAGGAAAACTTTATCAAAGAAACCATTTTTTCTGAGCCCTTTCCCCGTGATTAAAATTTCGCTACATTTGCACTCAAACACACATAAGCCAGTATGAAATTTTCCCGTCACTTATCAGATCATTTCGTGCTTCATAAGCAAAATAATAACAGCGCCCTTAATCGGGATCGAATTCAACTCATGATCAACTCACAAATCGCGGTTTTCTATTTTGCCCAATATCCCCTCCCTTTTCGAGAGAGTATTCGCTAAATGGGGTTAATTGATCGGTATATTTTACGGGCTGTATTAACGCCTCTTATTCTCGCATTGTGTGTAGCTGCGATGCTACTTTTGCTTGAACAAATGTTACGCCTATTTGATTTTGTTCTCGCAGAACAAGGACCAATCGATGTGGTCTGGCGGATGCTAGCAAATCTAGTCCCTCATTATCTAGGATTAGCGCTCCCATTGGGTGTGTTCCTCGGGATCATGCTGGCTTTTCGGCGTTTGTCACTCACCAGCGAGCTTGATGCCATTAGCTCTAGCGGCATTTCCTTTGCAAGATTATTGCGCCCCGTTTACGCACTGGTTCTAGTGCTATTAATTTTTGATTTTTTTCTCGTCTCCTACATCCAACCATACGGGCGCTATCAATATCAACAAATTCGTTATGATGTGACCAGCGGCGCTTTTGGTATTCGCATCCAATCTGATGAATTCATTCAACTTGCAGACAATGTGACTATACGCTTTGGGTCCATCAATCGGGTGAGCCGGGAAGCAGAGGATATTTTTCTTGAACGGGTGAGTAAAGACGGTACGCGCAATACCATCACCGCAAAACGCGGTACGCTTTCAGCGTCCCCAGACCTTCGTGTTTTAAACATGAAACTTCATAACGGTCTTAATATTACGTTGGGAGCTGATAACACGAAGATTCAATCGCTCAATTTTGACGTCTTTGATACCACCCTCAACCTACCAGCCAGTACGGTTTTTCGAGGCCGAGGGCTCGACGCGCGCGAAGCTTTGTTTACCGAACTGACAGAAACCATGAAGACTGGAAAATCTGCAGACCCAGAAAAATACAATCAATACCGAGCAGCCTTTCATTGGCGACTGATGCAACCGATGAGTTTTTTGATTATCCCTATTCTAGCCGTTGGAATGGGTGTCACCGGGCGACGACGCGCCTCTAATCTTAAGCCTATAATCGGTATCGCGATCTTAATCGCATTTCACGAGATCATCCAAGAATGGGGGCAAGTCATGGTTGCCGAAGGCCATTCCTCTCCCTATCTCACCATCTGGATACCTTATACGCTCTTTGCACTACTCAGCTTCTATCTCTATTCAAACGCTATTGACCAGGCTCGCAAGGCCCGTTTAATCGCACGCACACAAAGTAATCCGATCAGAATCGCCGCGCCAGTTACGCAAACCGCATCACCTCCATCCGACGTTCGTACCGTTCGCGGAGGACAATCATGAAATTGATTGATGGTGTTTTCACAAGCTATGTTGGCAAAATTTTGCTTATCCGGTTTTTACTTCTACTGAGCATCATAACAATCATCTGGCAAATGCTGGATCTGTTAAACAATTCAGATGCCATTCTCGCAGTAGACGGCGCGAACGGAAAAACGCTGTTGCATTACATCAGCTTGAGTATGCCGCAAATTATCAATCAATTTATTCCGTTTGCCGCGCTATTATCAATTGTCTTCACATTGACCAGCCTTTCCATGTCCAGTGAAATTACCATTATGCGGGCGGCTGGAATGTCCGTAAATCGGGTCTTGTTTCCGATCGGATTAGTTTGTTTCTTCATCTCTATTGGGCATTTCGCTTTCCAAGAACTCATCGCTGTTGATTCAGACCGGCGCCTTGATTATTGGCGCGCCAATGATTATCAGCGTGACCTTCCGCCGAATGGCTCCATGCGGACAAATATTAGGCTATCATTTGAGAATAATTTCATAGAAGCCAAAAGCGCAGAAAGAACAAACACAAAAACGATACTCACGAAACTGACAATCTACAATCGCACTGACACCCTGCTGGAAGAGATATTGGTCGCTGATAGTGCCACTTTTGTCGACAATCGCTGGCAATTAGAGAATGTTCGCCACCTCAACCCCAAAAATCAACAAGTCCACACAAATGTCAAAGAAAACTGGCCTGTCAGTTTTGACCCCGAGTATATTTTCTCGTTAACCCTTAACCCGGACCGCACCAGTTTAAACGAACTTTGGCTCAAAATTTCTCAATTGCGACAAGATAAGGCCGAAACCCGCTCAGAGATGACTTCTTTTCTTGGGCGTTTTTCGCGCCCGCTGGGGACTTTAATTATGCCACTTCTGGGTGCGATTGCAGGTTTTGGCATTCATCGCCAAGGCGTTCTCCTTGCCCGCGCGATCAATGGCTCCATTTTAGGATTTAGCTATTTTATTACTGAGAACATCGCCCTGGCCCTGGGTAAATTGGGCGTACTTCCTGCCATTATCGGGGCATTTTTCCCATTCGTACTATTTTTGATTGTTGGCTTTGCTATTGTTCTCGCGATGGAGAGTAAATAAAATTGCCGCTTGCTCCGCAGGATCTTTTTTATTTCTTCCCTTCGACATTTGTCGGTTCAGCCCCTAGATAAAGCTCTATGAAACATCCATCGCCCGAAAATCTCGAAGAGCCTGAAAATCCCGAAGAGGACGCGCCTAATCGTTCAACACACCCCAAGCTGGTAACCCTTGGATGCAGGTTGAACGGTTATGAGTCAGCGGCGATGGCAAAGTTAGGCCACGATGCTGGCATGACAAACAGTGTTATTATCAATTCCTGCGCTGTCACGGGGGAAGCGGTAAAGCAGACTCGCAAATCCATAAGACGCGCCGTGAAAGAAAATCCCGAAAAAACCATCATCGTCACAGGCTGCGCCGCGCAAATTGACAAACAATCCTTTGCCCAGATGTCCGGCGTCGATGCGGTTATTGGCAATCATGAAAAGCTTTTGCCGGAAACATGGAATAATCTTGCTAAAAAAATGATCCCGGCTCAAAACACACAATCCCCCTTATCGCAAGAGGCACCACCCAACCCGGCCCAACCAATCGTTCTGGTTGACGACATTATGTCCGTACGCGAAACAGCACCCCATATGATTGATGGGTATGGGGACAGGGCAAGAGCTTTTTTACAAATCCAAAATGGCTGTGATCATCGATGTACGTTCTGTATTATCCCTTATGGTCGCGGAAATTCTCGCTCTGTCTCAATTGAAAAAATTACCGAGCAAGCTCAAATCCTTGTCGATGCCGGCCACAAAGAACTTGTACTCACTGGGGTTGATATCACATCTTATGGAAGTGATTTGGAAGGACAACCAAGTCTTGGCAAACTGGTCGAACACCTCATCACCCATGTCGATAATCTTTTTAGACTACGCCTTTCCTCTATAGATGGCGCTGAAATTGACGACTTACTGTTTGACCTTGTCACATCAGAAGAACGCATTGCCCCTTACTTACATCTTTCTCTTCAATCCGGGGATGATATGATTTTGAAGCGGATGAAACGCCGCCACAACAGAAATCAGGCGATTGAGTTTTGTCACCGCGCTCGCGCTCTCAGACCTGAAATTGCGTTTGGGGCTGATATTATTGCCGGCTTTCCTACCGAAAGTGAAACCATGTTTCAAAATTCCTGTACGTTAGTTGAAGAGGCTGGTTTAAGCTTTGTTCATGTCTTCCCCTATTCCCCAAGACAGGGCACCCCGGCCGCACGAATGCCACAAATTGCCCCTGTGGTCGTAAAACAAAGAGCGGCACAATTGCGCACTATTGCCGATCGAGCCGCGCAAGGATTTTTACGATCGCAAATTGGCACTCATCATAACGCCATAGCAGAAAGTGGAGCCCGCGCACGCCTTGGAAATTTTGCGCCTGTAAAACTTGCGAGTCCAGCGCCTCCAGGGACAATTCTTCCTTTGACCATAACCGGCATTGATGGCACTCACCTAACCGCTGAGCCAAATAATAATTTTCAAGACAGGTAACGCTTTATGGCCAAAAATTTTCTTTCAAGCCTCTTTGGAAAAAAGTCACAGGAAAAGCAGGTAACACCGCCCAAAGATGATGCGACACCGCTAGAGACAGAAGCAGACGGCGTGTCTGTCGCTGAAGATATTGGCGAGGTTGCGGACATCCACCCAAGCGAAAAACCCTTGGAACATCCGATAGCAGACAAACAAGAGACAAACTCGGATACCCCAGAAAAAAGCCTGCCAGAAAAAAAACCGCAAGATAAAGGCAGTAACAATTTAGAATTGTCGGACAAGGAATTAGAGGACGATCTAGACAACCAATCCTCCACACCCGACAACAAGACCCAACCCCCAACGACTGAACAAGATTTAAATCACAATCAAGAGCCCCAATTAACAAAAACAAAGAATAAAAAGGGCATTTTTGCTCGCTTAAAAGAAGGGCTATCAAAAACATCCTCACAATTAAGCGAAGGCGTGTCTTCGATCTTTACCAAGAAAAAACTTGATGAAGACATGCTAGAAGATCTGGAAAATTTATTGATCAGCGCCGACCTTGGCGTCGGCACCGCTTCGCGTATTACAGCAACACTTGCTAAATCAAAATTCGACCGCGAAGTGAGCGAAGAAGAAGTGAAAACGGCTCTTGCTGATGATATTTCTCAGACACTCTCCCCATTTGAAAAGCCGCTCAAAATCAACTCAGCCCACCGCCCGCATATTATTTTGATGACCGGCGTTAACGGTGCCGGCAAAACCACCACAATTGGCAAACTAGCGTCAAAATTTAAAGCGGAGGGAAAGTCCGTTATGTTAGCGGCAGGGGATACATTTCGTGCCGCCGCTATTGAGCAGCTGACAATCTGGGGAGAACGCACGCAAACCCCGGTAGTTTCACGCCAGGTTGGCGCTGATGCAGCCGGGCTGGCCTATGATGCCATCCAAAAAGCCATATCACAAAATATTGATGTGCTGATGATTGATACAGCGGGACGATTACAAAATCGAACTGAATTAATGGATGAGCTCGCAAAAATCGTGCGCGTTATCGGCAAAATTGACCCGCACGCCCCGCACGATGTCATCCTTGTACTCGATGCCACAGTCGGGCAAAATGCGTTATCACAGGTTGATATTTTCGCAAAAACAGCTGGCGTTACCGGCCTCATCATGACCAAACTTGATGGAACCGCGAGAGGCGGTGTCTTAGTTGCAGTGACGGAAAAATTTTCTCTTCCTATTCACTTTATAGGTGTCGGTGAAAATATAGAGGATTTGCAAACCTTCAAGGCCCGCTCCTTTGCAACCGTCCTAACAGGTCTGGAGCCTTAAGCGAATTTTGAGCCAGCCTCTAAACACTTGCAACCCAATGCCCACCATATTTATGAAATAAATTGATCCGCAGTTATCCATAAATATCTGACACCAACATTGACCCCTTCTCGAATAGAACCCATGGTATCTATTCGCTAAAAAACCTGAAGCCTTTGACTAGAGTTATCATGAATCAGCCAATTCCAGACAATAACCATCAAAATGCACCCCGTTTATCTGGGCGCGAAAAAACAGCTGTAGATTTTGGCCCCCTTGCCGTTTTCTTTTTGGCCTATTTCGGCGGTTCAAAACTGGTCCCTATAATCGGCTCTTTCTTCGGCAAAGAGTGGAGCCTTGCTCAAGGCGATCGAATGTATCTCGCTTTAGGCATGTTTATGCCGGCTTTTGCTATCGCTTTTATCTATTCTGTTTGGAAAGAAAAACGCATTGCCCCAATGCTACTCATCAGCGGACTCATTATAGGGGTTATGGGCGGTTTAACCCTTATATTAAAAGATAAGACCTTCTTTTATATGAAGCCAACGATGGTCAACTTTCTATTTGCAGGACTTTTGGGGGGCGGGCTCTATAAAGGAAAGATATTCCTAAAGACGCTTTTTGATGGGGCTTTTGTCATGCCTGATCCTGCTTGGCGTCGATTGACCATTCGATTTGTTGTCTTTTTTGTGATCATGGCCCTGATCAATGAAGGGGCTTGGCGCTTTCTCACTCAAGATTGTAATCTGACCAGTAAGGAGGAATGCGCCGGTGAAGCGACTTGGGTAAACTTGAAAATCTTTGGATATACGCTTCTCTCAATGATTTTTACCGCTTTACAAGTCCCTTATATTCTAAAGCATTCAACAGAGAATACACAAAGCGGCAATAAATAAAATCAGGACAGTTTGCCCATAGCCGTCTTCCAGTTCTGAACCCTTATCTTGCACTATTCGCCATTCGCCGGATTAGAATAAGGCGCGATGATGGGCTTATCCTGACTCCCCCGAAAATGATGTAATGCCCAATGCACCGTTGGAAATGCAATTTGATCCCAAGGAATATCATCCCATAGAAACAATCCCACTTCTTTGCTCTCTGGACCCGCACTAATATCGTTAGAAACTAATGTTCCACGATACATCAATTGAACCTGAGAAATTGCAGGCACACTGTAAATTGCCAACAATTGATCAATTTCAATTGTTGCCCGCGCCTCTTCCCAGGCTTCGCGCAAAGCGCCTGCTTCTGCACTTTCCCCATGCTCCATATATCCTGCAGGCAATGTCCAAAACCCTTTGCGTGGCTCAATGGCGCGTCTGCACAATAAGAAATGGTTCTCCCAAACGGCAACCGTACCCACCACAATTCTCGGATTATCATAATCTATGAAAGCACAATGACGACAAACACGACGCTCGCGATCATCACCATCCGGTATTTGCTGAATAAAATCGGGCGAAATTAAACCGTTATGCGCCATACAAAACCCCTCCAAACACAATAATGTCGCAAAATAACAGTATATCAAGCGATGATATTCACTCAGACCATCCGTAATTTGAGCAAATATGGATGAATTTAATCAAATTCGCGCGAGCATCATTTTTTTGCCGTCTTCGGACTATTAAAAGGTTTATTAACCTCTGATAGTCTTTATGTTCAGTACCGAGCTGATCATTTTTTGACATTTTGGTCAACTAAGGATAATGACTCGAAAGGGTTTTGAAACTGTAGCAACGAGGATCTTAAAAATAGAATCTGAAATGAATAGCTCACCTATCTATATAGAGCAATCAGTCGCAAAACCCGGGCGGCATATTTGTTGTTCATCACACATCTTAAGAGCATAAAAGCGAAGATATAAAAGCGCGAAACGCACAAATTAAGGGCGTAATGTCAACAATGCACACCGTCAAATTAAAAACGTAAATTGGATTTAGAACCCAAACTATAAATAACTAACCTCAAAACTACCCTCTCGGCTAATCAATGGAGTATATCAATGGCCAATTTTTCTTTGAAAAAATCACCTGGACACCTATTACGTCGTGCACAACAATATTCGCATGACCTATATTCAAATCATGTTGGTTCTTCTGGCCCAACACCTCGTCAGTTTGAAGTTCTTCATACTGTTTCCAAAAATGAAGGGTTGAGCCAAACTGATCTTGTTCACCACACGGGGATTGATCGCTCTACTTTGGCAGATATGATCGCAAGGATGATCAAGAAAGGCCTACTTTCTCGCCAACGCACGAAAACAGACGCCCGCGCGAACTCTGTCAGCATCACAGCCGCTGGTAAGCGTGCTCTCGCTTCTGCATTACCAAAAGTTGCCAAAGCCGAAGCACAAGCTCTAAAAGTTCTTCCAAAAACACAGCAAGCTAGCTTTATGCGTGCGCTTGAGGCTTATGCTGCGGCATTAGACGCTGCTGAGGCCAAAGAAGCGGCCCCAAAAAAGAAAGCAACAAAGAAAAAAGCCCCCGCTAAAAAGAAAGCGGCTCCGAAAAAGGCTGCTAAGAAAAAAGCAGTGAAGAAAAAGGCCCCTGCCAAAAAGAAAGCGGCCAAGAAAAAACGCGGCAAGTAATTTTCTTAACCGCATTTAAGAACAAAAGAAGAGCGGCATTGGGCAATCCAATGCCGCTTTTTTATATTGTGTCTCCATTGCCAGCATGCCCGCCAAGAACGCCATGCCCTTGCAATGATATCGGACGCGGCTCATGCTGACCAAGGGTTAAAATTCGATCATACATCACCAATGCCGCCGCTAGAGAAACGTTGATACAAAATTTGGTGGGGATCTTAACCAAATGCGTGCACATGGCGCTGGCTTGTGGTGAAAGGTTGCCCTTTTCAGGCCCTAATAGATATGCAGCATTAATCGGGTGGCGAAAACTGGGCAACTCAACGGCTCTTTCATCCAATTCGACGCCAATTAAGACGCACCCTTTAGGTAATCGCATGTCACCAAGAGAGTCCCATTCATATAAGGGGAGATGCTGATCACTTTTCGTGGTATCAGCACGATCAATCATCCGAGCACGGTGATGAGCATTAATGGTGAAGGCAAAACTGGCACCAAATGCATGGCCAGTTCGCAAAACTGCCCCTAAATTCATCGCTTTGGAAATGCGCTCTGCGCCAATGCCAAAATATCCTCGCATACTGACTTAACCTTCATGTTGATCGATCACTAGGGACAATATTCTTAGAACCCAATTCAAAATTCTACTTTTGAAGCCTGCAAAAGGGGTTTTTCTGAGTTTCAGGTCCTCATGTACACTGCGTTCCCGTTCTCGAAAAACCCATTATTATCACACAAAAGTGAATTTTGAATCGGGCTCTTAAATGCCAGACTTTTTAAACTCAATTTCAAACCTTTTATCGTTTGACTTTATCGACATAAATACTTCAACCCCATAACTTGCATTAACAACAGATTTTTTTGTACGTTACAGGTGTTGGGATGATCCCTTCATAAATCATTGCTTTATTACGCTCTTACACAAAGCAAATGAATATAACAGGATTTTAGATGAGAAACCAAATAGAACAAAAAACCGTCACCCATAAAATCATAACACTTTTCAGCTCGATCATAATATCCTCTACCCTGCTCAATCATTCCGCTCATGCGCAATCTGATGATGAAAAACAGGAGGAGATGGAAACAATTGAAAAACGGGTCGAGGGATTTGAAGCGATTGACGGGTTTTTTAAAATCTATCGAGATCCCCAAAATGGCGAGGTGTTCCTTGAAGTTTCTGAAACACAATTGGGTCAGGAGTTTATGGCCTTCACCTATTTTGAAGACGGATTGACACAAACAGGAACATTTCGTGGCAGTTACGGTGCAACGCAAATTTTAGAACCTCGTAGATATTTTGATCGCATTGAGTTTCTTGAGAAAAGCACAGCCTTTTATTTTAATCCAGATAGCCCTCTTGCGAAAGCGAAACGGGCAAATGTCCCCGAATCTATTATGGCAACACTGTCGATTGAAGCCCAAACCTTAAGCGATGATCCTGATATTGCCGGGCGTTACCTCATTAGTGGGGAAGAATTATTTCTATCCGAAACCTTGCAACAATTAATCCCCTCTCCCAATCCTGAAGCACCGCCAAACGCCTTTTCTGTTGGTAATTTGTCTTCAGACAAAACCCGTTACAGCGATATTCGAAATTATCCAGAAAATACGGACCTGATTATCAATTATGTTTTTGATAACCCGTACCCGGTCAATCAAGGCGGAGACTCGGTGACCGATGCCCATTCTGTTTCTTATCAAGTACGCCATACATTATTAAAAATGCCAGAGGAAGAATTCGTCCCTCGATTTGACGATTACCGGATAGGGTATTTCTTCGACCGCGTCACCGATCTAACCTCGCCTGAAAATGCAAATTATCGCGACTTGATCAAACGCTGGCGGTTAGTAAAAAAAGATCCTAGTGCGGCCCTTTCTGACCCTGTGGAACCCATCACATGGTGGATGGAAAACACGACACCACTGGAATATCGCGAAACGATTGCAGATGCGGTGTTGGCATGGAACCAGGCTTTTGAAAAAGCAGGTTTTAAAAATGCCATCGTTGTAAAAATGCAGCCGGATGATGCCACTTGGGATGCTGGCGATATTCGCTATAACGTCTTGCGCTGGACGTCCTCTCCTACGCCGCCATTTGGAGGATATGGGCCAAGCTTTTCAAATCCGCGAACTGGAGAAATTCTTGGAGCGGACATAATGTTGGAATATGTCTTTATTACCAACCGTCTCAACATTTCCGAAATCTTTGATGTCAACGCAAGTTCAACCACACTGCCCAATACCACTGTCGCGCAACACCCCCTCTTGCAAGAAGACAAAAGTCTCATTTGTTCAGCTGGACACCACTTACAACTCTCAACGCTTTTTGCCCGCACTGCACTCTTAGCACAGGATAAGGGAGAAGCCTCAGCCAACCAGCTCATCAAGGAAAGCCTTTATTATCTAATTCTCCACGAAGTCGGACATACCCTTGGACTCAATCATAATATGAAGGCCAGTATCCAATATAGCCCGGATGAAGTTCACAATATTGCCATGACCAACGGTGCCCCTACAGGGTCGGTCATGGATTACCCAGCCATAAACATTGCCCCAACGGGCAGACCCCAAGGCGATTATTACATGCAACGCCCGGGTCCTTATGATGATTGGGCCATTGAATTTGGTTATACACCTAAATTTGACGCTGTGGAACGCCGCAAGCTCCTCTCCCGGGCTGGCGAAAAGGGACTTGCTTTTGGTAATGATGCGGATGATATGCGCAGCCCCGGACGCGGCATTGATCCCCGTATCAATATTAACGATATGTCTTCTGATCCTGTACAATATGCGATTGAGCGTATTGGTCTGACGAAAGAAATTATTCCGAAACTTGCCGATAAATTCGATGATCGCAATAGCTGGCAAGATCTGGTTTCAGCATACCTCATCACCACTGGGCAACACGCAGCAATGGCGCAGATTATTTCTCGTCAGATTGGCGGTGTTCACGTCGAGCGGCGCGCCCCCAAAACACAAAGCATATCGGAGACGAAAGACGGCAATAGTGCGCCTTATCGCCCGGTCTCGCGCGCGCTACAAAAAAAGGCCATGCGCGCACTGGCACAATATGTCTATGCAAGGGACGCTTTTTCCATCCCGCCAGCTCTGGCTGCCCGATTACAACCGCAAAGACGGGGATTTGATTTCGGAGAGGATACAGAAGATCCCAAAATCCATGAAAGAGTTCTCGATGTCCAAATTTCTACCCTAGAGCATGTCTTGCACCCTAAAGTCTTGCGACGGATGACGGATTCAACCCTATATGGGGGACGATACGAACCTGAAGAGATGATACTGGATCTCAATCAGGCGATATTCGGCAATGATCTCAAAGCCAACCCAAACGGTTTTCGTCGTAACCTACAAATCGCATACTTGAATAAATTGACCAATATGATCGATCACCCTGACTATTCAGCATCTGCCAGAAGCGCAGCTTTGGCAGCAATTGAAGATATTCGCAGACGTTTTGGGTTCTTTGATTTCAATTTAACCCCTCGCAGTAAAGCACACCGATTACAAATTAAGAGAATTATTGAGTCAATTGATGGGTAAGGGATAGCGCTTCAAGATCTCTATTTCCCTATCTTTGCAAAATATACTCCTCGGATGTCGCACTGGGTTTCGCGACATCCGATTTGCTGATCTATAATCAGGCAGGCCCGACATCGTTCGTCATCACCCCCTTGACGCCTGAGCTTGAGTTGACTAAGACCCATCAACTTCAAAAAACCGGGCGACAGAAACCGGGGCTAAAAAGGACAATAACGCCGAAAACAGGCGTGATAGAAAGTCGGAATTATGTATGCAGTCGTAAAGACAGGCGGCAAGCAATATCGCGTTGCCAAAGATGATATCATTAAAGTTGAGAAATTAGGGGGATCAGACGGCGATACTGTTGTGCTGGAAGATGTTTTGATGGTGGGAGAAGGGGCAGACGTAACCTTTGGCGCCCCTCTTGTCGACGGTGCCAGTGTTTCTGCAGAGATATTAGAGCAAACCCGCGCCGACAAAATTGTTATCTTCAAAAAACGCCGTCGCCAGAATTATCGCCGTAAAAAAGGCCACCGCCAACATCTGACAGTTTTGAAAGTCACCGACATTCTCACTGGCGGCGCGAAACCGAAAAAATCACCCGCCAAAAAGGCTGCCCCAAAAGCAGAGCCTAAAAAAGAAGAAGTCGTTAAAGTTGATAGCCCGGCCTCTGATGTAGCAGAAGCAGCGCCAAAACAATATGATAGCGCTCCGGCAAAAGTTGATGATCTCAAACTCATTAATGGTGTTGGTCCTAAGCTCGAAGAAACGCTTAACGAGTTAGGGATTTACACCTTCGAACAAGTTGCATCCTGGACCCCGGAAAATGTTGCATTTATCGATGCGCGCCTTAAATTTAAAGGCAGAATTGAACGCGATGACTGGATCAGCAAGGCCAAAGTTCTTGCAGAAGAAAACAAGTAAGATTTAACATCAAGACCAACCTCCCTATAAAACTAAACAGAGTTGGCAAACAGGAGTTTTAGACATGGCGCATAAAAAAGCAGGTGGCTCATCACGAAACGGCCGCGATTCCATTGGCCGTCGTCTTGGTATCAAAAAATACGGCGATGAGGCCGTCATCCCTGGCAATATCATTGTCCGCCAACGGGGCACTAAATATCACCCCGGAGATAATGTCGGCATGGGCAAAGACCATACAATTTTCGCCAAAATTGAAGGCAAAGTGAGTTTTCGCACAAAAGCGAAAGACCGGACTTATGTTTCGGTTATCCCAGTGGCAATAGCGGCGGAATAATTTCAGAAAATTTGAAAATAGAATTGAAAATGGCCCGCTGTGCGGGCTATTTTTTTGACCATGATTATCAACACTCAAAGACTCCATGTGCGCCCTCTCTAGCTAGGCGATACTCACGATTTCCAATCGATTACAAATGATTATGATGTTTTGAAAATGACGGGGACTCTAGATTATCCGTTCACCCTCGAAATGGCATCCGCTAAAATCAAAAGCTTTATCGCCCTGGACCCCGCTTTTGGTCAGGCTTTTGCTATTACGTTCAATCAAATGTTGATCGGATGCCTCTCAATCCAGAGCTTTCAACACGATCATATTTTTGAAATTGGTTATCACCTCGGAAAAAAATGGTGGGGACATGGTTATGTTACAGAGGCTGTGACGGCGTTAATTCCATGGGCATTTGACCAATGGGGCCAGGCAATAATTATTGAAAGACCTCTGAACAAAACCGGTGATTTTGGGATTATTTTATAATAGCCAAGGTT
>CAYZLR010000053.1:0-23756 GCA_964479275.1 uncultured Caulobacterales bacterium | reverse complement strand
GAAATGCCAAACCTTGAAACTTACGAAAACTAACGTTTTTCAGCAGCCTGTTAGAGCAGATGGATCAAATTGGTACGGTCTCATGGTGCGCAGAGTGATGATGAAACTAACTATTCTGGATACAGTGTAAAGCTTTTAAAAAAAGGATAAATTTGTGCAGTTAAGCGGACGAGTTACGGCAGCGATAGAGATCATTGATGATTTTGAAAAGCGACGTGTACCATTGAAAACGGCGATTGCAGATTGGGGCCGTCAAAATCGTTACGCTGGCTCTAAAGATCGGGCCTGGATATCCGGTTTATGTTTGGATGCGCTGCGTCAGAAAAATACGATTTTGTCTCAGATGAGCGAAGATAGCTCGCGCGATCTTATATTAGGGGTTTTGCGGTTTTTGTGGAAGATGTCTGTTGAGGATATCGAAGTGTTATGTGCGGATGAACCTCACGGGCCGGGAGCATTACAACAGAATGAACGAGAAAAGCTTTTGCAAGGTGAGCCTGATAAGGATGGGGATCAGCTAGATATTCCTGCCTGGTTGATCCCCATGATGGAGCGCGCTTTTGGTCATAATAGCAGTAAACAAGAAACTTTGGCTCTTTCAAGGCGCGCCGATATTGATTTGCGTTGCAACAGTTTAAAAGCGACACCCGAAAAAGCATTACAAGCGTTAAAACCTGTGAAGGGAAAAGCGCACCCTTTTGTTATGAATGCCGCACGTATTGTCGCGCCTGATCCATCAGAGCGTGCTCCTGCGGTGACTATTATTCCAGCTTTCAACAAAGGCTGGGTAGAGGTGCAAGACATTGGTAGCCAGATTGCAACGTTAGGGGCAGGAGAGATCAAGGGGGCCCAAGTCTTGGATTTTTGTGCCGGGGCAGGGGGTAAGACACTGGCTCTCTCGGCTTTGATGGAAAATACAGGACAGCTATATGCCTATGATATTGATGGTCGTAGATTGAAACCGCTTTATGCCCGGGCCAAGAGAGCTGGTCTGCGAAATTTGCAAATTCTGGCCCCGCCTCCCGCGAATAGAGACGGCTCAAACGAGACTGATGTGTTGGCCGGGTTAGAGCAAAAAATGGATGTGGTTTTCGTTGATGCCCCTTGTAGCGGGGCGGGGACTTGGCGGCGTCACCCGGATACGAAATGGCGCTTGAAAGAAGGACAGTTACAGCGTCGAATGCAGGAACAAGATGCTGTTTTAAAAAACAGTGCAAACTATGTGAAGCCGGGCGGGCACCTTGTTTATGTGACTTGTTCTGTGTTTTGCGAGGAAAATGAAGATCGTTTAACTGAATTTCTTAATCAGCATAAAGATTTTCAGTATTTAAATGTTATTGAAAATATAAAAAAAACCGCCCTCATGAGTGAAGGAGGTTTAGAAAGTTTAAGTTGGTGCTTGACCCCACTTGGGGCTTTGCGTTTGTCGCCACATCGTGTTGGGAGTGACGGTTTTTTTATTGCTTTATTAAGACGAGGTGATGATAAGCAATAGAGAGGTACTGCAAAATTGAAGAACGCCCTCTACTGCTTATCATCCGTCAGAGCTTTGACAGGAGAATAAACTATTCTCTCGTCAAAGAATCATAAGCTGTTGTCGTCATAAACTCATCCTTGATGAAGCTTTGACCCCAGGTTTTTGACAGTTTTTTCAAGGGTGCTTTTTTGACCGTTTTCTCGCGACTCCAGCCTTTATCAATGGCCTTTTGAATTTCGTCTCGAACTTGCACCATCATGTCCCGGGATGCGGTCAGATCCTCTTTATTCGCCAAGCTGCCATGACCTGGAATGATTTTGGTGTTTTCATCGATTATGTCCAAAACGACGTCATATGCTTTGATGTACCCTTCAAGATCACCGCCACTGTTTAAATCTACAAAAGGATAGCCTCCTTTGAAAAATACATCACCCATATGAACGACGTTAATGTCTTTAAAGAACACGATCGCATCTCCATCCGTGTGCGCTGGTTCGGGGTGATGGATAAAAATTTCATGGCCATTCCAATGGAAAGTCATTTGCTCGGAAAAGGTTATCACGGGAAGTGCGCCTTCTGCGGCAGGCGGGATAGGACGGGCGCCTTCACGGCCTTCTTTCAGCCGTTTACGAACATTATCATGGGCCACAATTATGGCGCCAGCGGCATCAAAATTTTCGTTGCCCCCCGTATGATCGCCGTGCCAATGGGTGTTGAGTACAAAATTTGGTGCTTTGTCAGTTACCTTGCCAATCGCTTCTAAAATCCGACCAGAGAGAGGGGCGAACTGATCATCGATGATAAAGGGACCATCATCCCCAACAGACAGGCCGATATTGCCACCTGCGCCTTGAAGCATATATACGCCCGGAACAACTTCTTCGGTTGTGACTTTTACACTCGCAAAAGGGTCTTCTTGCGCAAGGCTAGGGCTGAAATTGGTTGCGGTCATCGTCCCGACAAGAGCCATAGCTAAACCAGCTGTAGAAAAAGTCTTAAAAGTCGTAATGGGTCGCGAAAATTTCATTAATTCTCTCCTGGAAAAAAATCTGTTGGTGATTGTCTAGCAAGTTTGTAACAGTAGCAAAAATCACGATAAGTTGAGGGTATCAGCCCCTTAAGTCTGGGAGAATATGTATTTTACTCGATATTTTATTGCGGTGCACAGAGTGCGGGTGTATGCAACCAACACACAGTAGAAATTAAGCAATAAGATCGCACAATGAGTGCGTTTTGGAGATGATTATGGTGTGGTCCCCGGCGAGTTGGAGAGATAAACCCGCAAAACATATTCCGGAAGATTATCCGGACCCAAATGCCTTGGCGGCTGCTGAGAAAGAGCTTGGGACTTATCCACCGTTGGTTTTTGCTGGTGAGGTAAGAACCTTGCGTGAGTCGCTGGCTGAAGTTGCGGATGGTAAAGCTTTTTTGCTGCAAGGAGGGGACTGCGCAGAGAGCTTTAAGGAGTTCCACCCCAATAATATTCGCGATACATTTCGAGTGCTTTTACAGATGTCAGTGGCTCTCACGTTTGGTGCCGCTATGCCTGTCGTGAAAGTGGGCCGGATTGCCGGGCAATTTGCGAAACCTAGATCTGCGCCCACCGAAACCATAGATGGTGTGACCCTGCCCAGCTACAGAGGCGATAACATTAATGGGATGGATTTCACACAAGAGGCGCGTCTACCAGATCCACAACGCTTACTGCGCGCTTATGGTCAGGCGGCGTCAACATTAAATCTAATTCGTGCTTTTGCAGGAGGAGGATATGCGTCCCTTGAAAATGTCCATCGCTGGAATTTGGAGTTTGTCGCAGATAACCCTCAAAAAGATCGCTATCGTTCATTAGCGGACCGCATTTCAGAAAGCTTACAATTTATGGAGGCTTGCGGCGTCAGTCAGGTCCGGGCGATGAATGAAGTCAACTTCTTCACCAGTCATGAAGCGCTGATGCTCGGCTATGAACAAGCGATGACACGTGTCGATTCAACATCTGAAAAATGGTATGATACATCGGCGCACATGGTATGGATTGGCGATAGAACCCGCCAACTAGATGGTGCCCATGTTGAGTTTTGCTCAGGGATTGAGAATCCGATCGGAATCAAATGCGGCCCAACCCTCGCGCCCGATGATCTTTTAAAGCTGCTCGATATTTTGAATCCGGAAAATGCCTCGGGTCGGATTGTACTCATCGCCCGTTTTGGGGCTGGCAAGGTTGAGGCCGGGTTGCCGCCGCTGGTACGCAAAATACAAGAGGCAGGTCGGAATGTTGTTTGGTCTTGTGATCCGATGCATGGGAATACAATCAAGGCCGAAAATGGTTATAAAACCCGGCATTTTGATGCTGTATCAACCGAGGTGCAAACCTTCTTTGAAGTTTGTCGTGCACAGGGCGCTTACCCTGGTGGTGTCCACTTTGAAATGACGGGGCAAAATGTCACTGAATGTCTGGGCGGAGCCCATGATATCTCTGAAACTGATTTATCCTCGCGCTATCATACTCATTGCGATCCACGACTGAATGCAAGCCAATCTCTGGAGCTTGCCTTTATTTTAGCCGATCAGTTAAAAGCCGAGCGCGAGCAAGCATAGCATCAGGATCAGCAAAGACTATCGACACGGAGTGCGCTCCCTTGTAATCTCTTCTGGAGGGAGGGAATCTAAAGGAGTCTGAAACGGCCTGTTATTGTCTCTCGCCTATAAATTTTGCTGGCACAATTTGGCGCACCAAGGCGATGATGGCTGGTAATATCACTGAATAATGCATATTTGTGGATCACCACAACTGGAAAGGTCCATATATATGAGTGGCTTTGTATTTATTCTGATCCCTTTTGCACTCCTCGCAACGGCGGTTATTCTTGGTATTGGTATTTATTCGATGTCCAAAGGCGGCGTTGATGCCCGGCAATTGAGCAATAAATTGATGCGATACCGGGTCACTGCGCAGGCGATTGCTATCGCAATCATGATGTTATTCCTGTTCCTCGTTGGACAAGGTAATTAGGATTAAGGTTTGGTTATCTTGCGATATGTTTTACGCGTATTGCCTTTGAAGATGTGGCTTCGGTCTAGCGTCTTACTAAGCGCAAAGATAGAAAATTTTCATAGCTTGTATTGAAGAGATTGAGCGCGCTTATAACCTGGTTTTAATATGCCAATTGTCGTTGAAAACAGAGCATCGCGGGGCTATTGTCCCGGCAAAATTCAATAAGGTCATGCAACCTCGACTGAAATGTAGGAAGTCCGACCTTTAATCCCATAACCCCTCTTTTGAAGGAGAATTCGCAGATGAAAGTTCTCGTGCCGGTCAAACGCGTTATTGATTATAACGTCAAAGTCCGGGTTAAATCCGACCAGTCTGGCGTTGATCTCGCCAATGTTAAAATGTCTATGAACCCGTTTGACGAAATTGCGGTCGAAGAGGCGGTTCGCTTGAAAGAGGCGGGCACTGCAACTGAAATTGTAACAATTTCTATAGGCCCGGAAAAGGCGCAAGACCATATTCGTCAGTCGCTCGCCATGGGAGCTGACCGTGGGATATTGATAAAAACGGATGAAGAAGTTGAACCTTTAGCGGTTGCGAAGTTACTCAAAGCTGTGATCGACGAAGAAAAACCTGAACTCGCGATTTTGGGTAAGCAAGCCATTGATGATGATAGTAACCAGACTGGGCAAATGCTTGCTGCTCTTTTGGGCTGGGGGCAAGGAACATTTGCTTCTGAGGTTAAAAAAGATGGTGATAAATTGAATGTGACCCGTGAGATTGATGGTGGTTTGCAAACTCTTTCGATTGCTTTGCCTGCTGTCGTAACCACAGATTTACGATTGAATGAACCGCGTTACGCATCCTTACCCAATATTATGAAAGCGAAGAAAAAACCGCTAGATGTGAAGGAAATCAGTGATTTTGGCGTTGATATTTCCCCGCGCCTTGAAACAGTCAAAGTAAGTGAACCGCCCAAACGCGAAGCCGGAATAAAGGTTGAGACTGTTGCGGAATTGGTTGAAAAATTAAAAAATGAAGCGGGAGTTCTGTAGTCATGGCTGTTCTTGTTATTGCTGATGTCCATGGGACATCATTAGATGAATCAACAAATAAAACTGTAACCGCAGCTCTTGCCATTAATAGTGACGTCGATGTTTTAGTGGCCGGATCAGGGGCTGGTGACGCGGCTACGGCAGCAGGTAAAATATCTGGCGTCCGAAACGTGTTGCACGCAGATGATGCACAATATGCAAACCGTTTGGCGGAAAGTTTTGCTGATTTAATCGTTTCTGTTGCTGATGATTATGAGGCGATCATGAAATCAGCCAATACCACGGGTAAAAATGTGCTACCGCGTGTGGCTGCCCTTCTTGATGTCATGCAGATTTCTGAGATCATTAGTGTTGAAGCACCAGACACATTTGTTCGCCCTATTTATGCCGGCAATGCGATGCAGACCGTGAAATCGAATGATGCAAAAAAAGTTATTACGGTCCGTTCAACAGCTTTTGCAGCGGCGACGAATGATGGCTCGGCGAGTGTTGAGGCGGTGGGCGCGACAACTGCGTCTGCTTTATCAAGTTTTGTGAATGAAGAGCTCACAAAATCAGATCGACCAGAATTAACTGCCGCGAAAATTGTGATTTCCGGCGGGCGGGCTCTAGCTTCTTTTGAAAATTTTGAACAATATATTTTCCCGGTAGCCGACAAGCTGGGGGCTGCAGTTGGAGCCTCGCGTGCCGCGGTCGATGCGGGATATGTTCCAAACGATTATCAGGTCGGTCAAACGGGTAAAGTAGTCGCCCCGGAACTTTATATCGCCGTCGGTATATCAGGTGCTATCCAGCATCTTGCTGGGATGAAAGACAGTAAAGTTATTGTTGCGATCAATAAAGACGAAGAAGCTCCGATTTTCCAAGTCGCGGATTATGGCCTTGTCGGAGATCTGTTTAAAGTTCTACCTGAGCTGCAAGCTGCTTTATAACTGATAATTGTAAATTAGAGTGCCTTAGATTAGTCACCCGTGAAATGTTTATTTCGCGGGTGGTTTTTTTCGTATCTTTCATTGAGATTGATAACGCTGTCCTCGTGTTTTAACCGCCTGAGGTCTTGCTACTCTTAAAAAGGCGGTTTAGATGAAAGGTATTCACTACCCTTTGGCTCCATAGAGCCTTTGTTATTTTCTTTATACCGCGCGAGAAAGCCCTGTTCCTATGACTAGAATTATCGATATTATTGGCCGCGAAATCCTTGATAGTCGGGGAAATCCTACTGTTGAAGTTGATGTTTTCTTGGAAGACGGATCCTCTGGCCGGGCGGGTGTACCATCTGGGGCGTCTACTGGGGCTCATGAAGCTCATGAATTGCGTGATGGTGGCGATCGTTATGGTGGTAAAGGGGTTCGAGATGCTGTGGAAAGCGTGAACGGAGAAATTCTCGATGCGCTAACGGGAATGGATGCTACGTCGCAAATTGAAATTGATGAGGCGATGATTGCTCTTGATGGCACTGAAAATAAATCTCGCCTCGGGGCTAATGCGATTTTGGGAGTTTCTTTGGCAAATGCAAAAGCGGCGGCGAATGCGTCCTCTCTACCTCTATATCGCTATGTTGGCGGTGCTAGTGCGCGAACGCTACCGGTTCCCATGATGAATATTATCAATGGCGGCGCTCATGCTGATAATCCAATCGATATTCAAGAATTCATGATTATGCCGGTTGGCGCGGAAACCTTTGGTCAGGCACTGCGCACGGGTGCCGAGATTTTTCATGTTTTAAAGAAAGAACTCTCTGCTGCGGGTCATAATACTAATGTTGGTGATGAAGGGGGCTTTGCGCCTGGGTTAAAATCTGCCCGTGATGCACTGGACTTCATTATGAAGTCTGTCGAAAAAGCAGGGTTTAAACCCGGTGAAGAAGTCGCGATTACTCTTGATGCGGCGTCTACGGAATTTTATCATAACGGAAAATATGAGTTAACCGGTGAAGGCAAATCTCTAGACGGTGAGGGGATGGCAAAATATCTGGCAAGTCTTGCTGGCGATTATCCAATCGTTTCCATAGAAGATGGCATGGCTGAGGATGATTGGGATGGTTGGCTTGCGCTAACCGAAATGATTGGCGATCATTGTCAGCTGGTGGGTGATGACTTGTTTGTTACCAATGAAGGTCGTTTACTAGAAGGAATTGAACGCGGATGTGCCAATTCTATTCTCGTCAAAGTTAATCAAATTGGTACTCTGACAGAAACCTTAGCGGCTGTTGAAATCGCTCATCGTCATGGCTTTACGAGCGTGATGTCGCATCGTTCCGGTGAGACTGAGGATGCTACTATTGCAGATTTGGCAGTTGCGACCAATTGTGGGCAAATCAAAACAGGATCATTGGCCCGCTCAGATCGGACAGCAAAATATAATCAGTTGCTGCGCATTGAGGAAGAACTGGGTGAAACCGCAAGATATCCAGGAATTGAGATTTTTGGATAGGATAGACTTGAGACGTTAGAGCATTTCCTGACCATCAACCGGTTCCCACAGACACGCAAAATGCTTTGATAGAGTTATCTGTGCCTCTTACTTGATCGACGCCGCATCGCTTTTGGCGATACTCTTTGCACACCTATCGCTATATGCCCTATTTTTGAAGGGGAAACGCATCGAAGAGTGGGTGCAAAATCAGTATACGTTAAAAGAATAGCTGATAGATTGCTTAAGATTTTGGGCCATTTGCGGCTACAAAACACCCGATGCCTTGATTTTGCAAGATGTCACAGGCCTTGTGTGCCTCACTACGGTTTTCATAGAAAAACCGGGCACGAAACAAAGTGGGTTTATTGTCAACCAATAGGGTGCTTATGTTTCGCGGTGTTTTTCTCAATGATGCCAGCTTAGCGGCTTTCTCCAACTCTTTTTTTGCAAATTTCTGAGTGGAGTAGGCGCCAATTTGAACTGTCCAGGGCAAGGCGCTCGGTGAGATTTCTGATACGGCAGAAGCGGAAGATCGACCAGTGATTGAAGCCGTTAACGAGCCGATATCATCGGTATCGCCCTGTGCGGTCACATAACTATTATCTTCTCGATGAATCAATCTTGCCAATTCATCATTGCTGGAATTGTTCACGCTCAAAGTGATATTCGGTGTGTTACGCTCGCCGTTTGCAGCAATGAGTGAACCTACAGGGTCAGAGTGTGCAAATTCTTTGCTGGCATCATGAAGAGAGGCCTGCAAAAACTCATTACCGGCAAGTGTGGGGGCATCTGCGTAAGGAGAGGGCTTTAAATTTGGGGTTGGCGTATTTCGGTGTAGAGCAGAGATTAATTGCGGTTTGCGCTTTAGTGTAGCAAATGCTTTATCGAGAATTTCGCGCATATGCTTGTCGCGAGTATAGCCTGAGCGCCCGCCGAGCACGATGCCAATAAGTTTGTTATCATCACGTTCTGCAGAAGTGGCCAGGTTATATCCAGAACGGCGGGTATATCCAGTTTTGATACCATCCGCACCAGGATAGTTTTTAACTAACGAATTATGTGTCGTATAAGTGCGTGATTTGTAACTAAATTGTTTTGTTGAAAAATAATGTTTGTATTGCGGAAAATCCTGAAACAAGCGCCGGGAAAGTTCAGCCATGTCGCGCGCTGTGGTCAGTTGTTTTGAATTGGGTAGCCCGGAAGCATTTTTAAAGGTTGTCTTACGCATGCCAATTTGGCGTGCGCGTTGCGTCATATGTTTTGCAAACTTCCATTCGGCGCCATCAATGCGTTCTGCAACAACAACAGCAACATCATTGGCAGATTTTACAATCAAGGCTTTTATTGCTGTTTCGACGGTGATGGTTGAACCGGAACGAACCCCAAGTTTTGAAGGGGGTTGTCCGGCTGCTTTTTTGGAGACTTTTAGTTTTGATTTCAAAGTCATTCTGCCCGCTTCAAGCTCTTCAAAAAGCAGATAGAGGGTCATCATTTTAGTAAGTGAAGCCGGATAGCGATATTGGGTAGAATAACGATCAAACAGAATATCACCGCTATCAGCATGTATAATGTAAGCTGCGTATTTTGTCTCTTTCGCGTGGATCGGCGCACTTGATAAAGTCATTAACAGTGTCGCAATTAACAACGATAAGGATTTTGTGAGATAGATCATGCGATTAGTGGAGTTTGCGATCATGCGTTCCCAATTAGGGCGCCAAAACATGCGCTCAATCAAAACGCTAACGAAGTTCCTGGGCTCATCATGATGCAAAGGCGCTTTGGTTTGCGGTAGGTGAAGAACACGGAAATTTTGGAAAAATGTTATATTATCCATTATGCTAAAATCACCCCTTTTGCTCATAAAATCAACCGGAGATTCTGTCTGATTATTCATAAACCTGTCAGGATCGCGATTTGGTATGAGCACACTCGCAAAAATTATGCCCCAAACGAACGTAATATGACCATCTTTTCATTAATCATTCATTAATTATGAATAGATTTGTAAAAGATTGGTTAACGATCAACCTGGATGGGGCCTTCAGCTCTGCCATTGATAAACTGGTCAACCATGGCATTGCCTGATTGGCTGATTCGTTCGGGGGTTCCGCGCCAGATGATTCTTCCAGAATGAAGCATGGCGATCTCGTCTCCAATTTTACGCGCTGAGGCCATGTCATGGGTGATTGATATGGCCGTTGCACCAAGGGCGTGGACTTGTTCAAAAATCAGCGTGTTGATGACATCAGCCATGATGGGGTCTAGGCCAGTGGTGGGTTCATCAAAGAAGAGTATGTCGGGTTTCGCGGCAATGGCGCGGGCAAGACCAACCCGTTTTTGCATGCCCCCTGAAATTTCTGAGGGGTAAAGATTGGCGACATCCTCTTTCAGGCCGACCAATGATAAACATTCGTAAGCGCGCTCTTTAGCAGTTATTCGCGATTGCCGCTCACCATGGGTGAGACGGAAACTGATATTCTCCCACACTCTCATGCTATCAAACAAAGCTGCACCTTGAAAAAGCATGCCAATTTTGGGAAGTTTTCGCGAAAGGCTCGCGCCAGAACCCAGCACTTCTACGCCATCAATTTCCACGCTTCCAACATCGGGGGGCAAGATTCCCAGGAGAATTTTAAGGAGGACCGATTTTCCGACCCCGGAGCCACCAATAATGACCAATGAACAACCGGGGTTAATATCAAGAGATACATCCTTCAATATTTCTTTTGAGCCAAAGGATTTGGAAAGATTGCGGATGGAGATTTTAGGTTGGAGGGCGTTATGCATTGTCTATACCCCTACAAACAGAACGGTCATGAAGTAATTTGAAGCAAGGATCAGCATTGCCGAGGCCACCACGGCAGAACGTGTGGCCTTGCCAACACCTTGTGCCCCGCGCTCGCTGTGAAAGCCGTGATAACACCCCATCAAAGAGAGCAAAAACCCGAATATAGAGGCTTTATAAAGACCGCTTGTTACATCTTTTAAGGCCAGAAAATCGCTTAAGTTTTGAATAAACACAGTGCCCGAAAAATCCAGTGCATATACGGCCACCAGCCAGCCACCATAAACGCCAATAATATCTGCTATCAGCACCAGCAAAGGTAGGGCAATGATAGTTGCCAGGATGCGCGGGGCAATCAGATAGTGAAAAGGCTTCACCGCAAGAGTTGTCATCGCGTCAATTTGCTCAGTTACGCGCATGGTACCAATCTCGGCGGCGATCGCTGAAGAGGAACGTCCAGCAACCATAAGGGCGGCCAGAACCGGGCCTAACTCGCGTGTTATCGAAACACCGAGGATTTGGGGTAGAAATGCCTCTGCATTAAACCGTAATGACCCCTCATATATGTTTAAAGCCAGAGCTGCTCCTGTGAAAATTGCGGTGAGGCCAATAACGGGAAGAGATTGAAAGCCAATACGCAGGAGAGCAGATGCTAGCGCTTTAAAGTAAAAAGGTGGTGTTACAATACTGATAAGGGATTGCCCCGCAAATAGGGTTACATGCCCAATGCTGCGCAAAAATTGCAGCGCGATCCCCCCGATCGATGCAAAAATATTCATAGTCGCCCAACCACACTCGTAGGTTACAAAAAATAGAATCGCAAATTATATCTATCTGTTATTTGCGCGCGTCTTATCATTAGGAAAGAGGAAAACAAGAAACGGTTTTCTCCATTATAAACCCTACCCTTATGTACCAACGTACCCTTATTCTAAAGGCTCGTATAGTGGTCTTTGAGGCTTCAATGCCCAAAAGCCCTTTCGAGGGATGGCTACTCTTGATTAAAGTTATTTTGTGACCCAATGGCAATCAATAACAGCACTTTGCGTTCAACTGGTCGCCACTTGATCTGGGAATGCTTTAGAACTCTTATTGATATAAATGCGTTCTGTTCGAGGGCCAATGTTTGTCAAAAGTTCATAAGCAATCGTGCCAGCATTTTCAGCTAATTCTTGAATCGGTAAGGCGTGACCAAATATCTCAGCTTGGTCGCCTGTACTAACGCCGTAAGGAACGTCGGTAATGTCGACGGTGATGAGATCCATGGATACACGCCCTACAACAGGGCAACGAACGCCGTCGATGACAACGTGGCCAGTATTTGATAATTGGCGCGGATATCCATCACCATAACCAATCGCTAGGGTCGCTATGCGACTGTTGCGCTCCGCTTTCCAGGTTAAGTCATAACCTACCAAGGTGTCTTTTGGGATATCACGAACCTGTATAATTGGGGCTAAGAGCCGGGCTACGCGTTTAAGGCGCGGGTCACTATGGCCCGCAACGGTAACGCCGTATAAGGAGATACCAAGGCGAATTTGAGAATAGTGATAGCCAGAGGGCATGAAGGCGCCGCCAGAAGCTGCAAGAGACAATTTAACACCTGGAAATTTTGCTGCAGCAGTAAGAAATTTTGCTCTTTGATGGGCGTTCATGGGATCATTTGGGTCACCGGCACAGGCGAGATGTGACATCAGCATACAGACGTTCAAATTATCAACTGTGTCAAGGGCATCATATTGTTCAAATGCAATGCCTAGGCGATTCATGCCTGTATCAATATGCAATACGGCTTGTTTGTTCGTAAATGCAGATGCCCATAGTTCACATTGGGGGATAGTATTGAGAACCGGAGTTAACTGATAATCTCTAAAGAGACCAAGGCTTGCTGGATCAGGGCCGTTTAAAACAAATATATCGATGTTATTAGTGAGGCCTGGACAGTGTGACGTGATGCCCTTTCGCAAAGCCACTCCTTCCCTTGGATGAGCAACATAGAATGCATCACAGTTTTCATGGGTGATTAAATGGCTGGCAATGGTAGTCGCGCCCAAACCATAGCCATTACATTTTACGACTGGTGCTACAGATGAATTGGGCGCAAGCTGAGCAATAGTCTGATAATTCGCGCTAATCGCGTCAAGATTGACTTCTACTACGGGTGATGATGGATGGTGATAGGCACTTGTTTGATGAGAAAATTGATCATCATATGTGTCGCGATTATCTGACCTGAGTGCGGATTGATCCGGCTGAGACATGTTCGGCGTAGCTGGAATAGAAAATTCGTCTTGAGGATCACTCATGGATGGACTCTTTTGTTACGGCGAAACAGGCATTTTATTCAATAGCAGATTTAAAATCTAACTGAACCGATTTTATCGTATTTTCTCGTTGGAAACGGTCGCCAATAAATTACGCACCCGGTTCATTATTGGCGCGTCTTCTGGTAATTGTGAGCTTAATTGGTGCCAAAGTTTTTGAGCGCGCTCATGGTCTCCTTTATCTCTGGCGGCGATTCCTAAAAAGAACAAGGCGACAGGATCATTTTGGTTAGTCGCTTGAATTTTGAGCAAGGCATTTTCCAACTCATCATTAACGATCATAGCTTCTCCCGCGCCTGCATCAAGCAGAGCGATGGCTAATCCGCGCCAGTCATTCGTGTCTGCGTTATCGGCCCTGGCAATTACTTCACGCCAGGCAGCGGCGCTCTTTTCATAATTGCCCATTACTGATTGTGATCTTGCCAAGCGGCGCCATCCAGGAACATCATCGGGTGATTGTAATAATCGTTGCTCCAATCTTGTAACCATTTGCTCAATCATCTGTTGTTGTTGAGCTGGGGGCAAATTAGCGATGTTTTGAAAGGGCCCCTCAGGTTGGGGGGGCAATTGATTTTTTGCAGGAGTAAGTGTGTCCGGTGTTCCGATTTTTAAGTAAATGAAAATGAGAGCTAAAGGCATCAGCCCGAGATAGGCGAGAGCGCTAAGGCGGGTTCGCTTGGCAATCTTTTCTGTTGTGACTGGGGTATTGTGTGACGCAGGGTTATGACCGTCTGCACGGTTTGTTTCGGGGGGGGATTGTTTTTTGAAAAAGGGAGTAACGATCAGTATAATGATACTGATGAGGAGGAGCAATGACAAGATAATGAAGGGCATCATCACTTAAATATCTTTCTCAATATCGAGATTGGAATTTTTTTATTGTCTTCTTCAGGGATAATATCTTGATGCTGAACACCCATTTGTCGAAAGTAAAAAATGTACCCCAAGGCGCCCCCCGTCAGCAGTAAAACCGGAGCCAGCCATAAAATCAGTGTGTTTTGTTGAACCGGAGGTTTTAAAAGAACATAATCACCATAACGCTCAACCATAAATGCATATATTTGTTGATTAGTGTCACCAGCAACAAGGCGCTCACGAACGAGAATGCGCATATCTTTTGCAAGAGGGGCATCGGAGTCATCGATACTCTGACTTTGGCACACGACACAGCGCAAATTTCGACTGATTTGTCTGGCGCGTTCTTCAAGTTGAGTATTACTGAGAATCTCGTCCGGATCTGCGCCATAAGCGTTGATCGAACACAATGCCACCACGATGAGAATGATCAAAGAGTGTCTGACCGGGTACTCTATCTTTGTCATCATATTATTCATTCTTTAAACGTTCAATGATCGGCTTGAGATCATACTTCCAGATATCAGCAGTGATTGGACCCACTTGCTTGTAACGAATGACTCCCTTTTTATCGACAATAAATGTCTCCGGTGCGCCCGTGATGCCAAAATCAATGGCCACTCGGCCATCGGTATCATCACCAATAAACGCATAGGGATTGCCGTGCCGTTTTAACCAGGCGGTTCCATCACCAGGCTTATCTTTCCAATTGATACCGGTGATTAAAATGTCGCCTTGCACTGCTATGTCGACAAGAACGGGGTGCTCAATCGCGCAACCAACACACCAAGATGCAAAAATATTGATCATGCTAACCCGGCCTTTAAGAGTGTCGGTGCTCAAGCCCTCATTGAATCCCTGAATAGGGGGTAACTCGAAGACGGGTACAGGACGGTTTAATAATGCAGATGGAATTGCAGATGGATCTTTTTTCAAGCCATGAGCAAAATATCCGAGCAATGCGAGAAATGAAATAAGAGGGATCAGGATGAAAAATTTCTTCATGTGAATGATGCTCGCGCTGTTTTGATGGCCTCGCCATTTCTCTGTTGCGCTTTGGACCTTGCGCTTGATTGCACACGGTGGCTTGCTGCCACAAGCCCGCCAACGGCGAGCAGGCCCGACCCAAACCATAACCAGAAAACAAAAGGATTATAATAAGCTCTGAGGGGCCATCCTTCATTTTTGTTTTCTTCGCCAATCGTTAGATACAGATCTCCTTTAAGAGTAGTCCAAATGGCTGCTTCGGTGGTTTGCATTCCGCGCACTGGATAAAAACGTCTTTCAGCCACCATCTCTCTTATTGGTTTACCTTTACGGGAAATTTCAAACCTGGCTGCATCTGCAATATAATTGGGGCCTTGTTCTGGCATGACCCTTAACAATTTGACATCAAAGCCACTGATTTCGATTGTCTCTCCCGGATTTATAAATTGTATTTTTTCCGTGCGCCACACGCCGGCACCTAGAATGCCGATCACGACGATTGCTAACCCAAAATGCGCGATTATCATGCCGAGATAAGATCGCGGTAGCTTTATGAGCCTAGCCAAGAGGGTAGAGAGTGGCTCTGACACTAACTTTATTCTTGATCCTAAATCTAAAAGCGAGGCCCCGCCCACCCAGATCGCAAGTCCCGCTCCGAAAGCCGCTGCAACCATTTTGGGCCAACTGATAAAGACAGCCAGAATCATCATTGCGATGCTCGCGACCGCAACTGGCCAGAGGCGTTTGACAACCTTCAGTTGACTTTTCTTCCAAGCCAAGGCGGATCCGGGTGCGATGATGAGCAGTAAGATCGCCATTAATGGCAGGAAGGTCGCATTAAAAAAAGGAGCCCCAACGGAGATCTTAGCGCCTGACATCACGTCGATGAATAGGGGATAGAATGTTCCAATAAAAACAGTCCCGCAGGCTGTCGTTAAGAGAAGGTTGTTGAGCAAAATCGCCCCCTCACGGCTTACGGGGGAAAACCCATTTCTCGCCGTCAACTGGCTGGCCCGGAGCCCATAAAGTGTTAATGCGCCCCCGATGACTACAGCGAGGATCAATAAAATAAAAACGCCTCTGGTGGGATCAACAGCAAATGCATGTACGGAAGTTAAAATACCAGAGCGAACTAGAAAAGTGCCAATCAAGCTTAAGGAAAATGCAAAAATAGCGAGTAAAACAGTCCAAGCTTTAAGGGCCTCACGTTTTTCGACAACCCGGATCGAATGAATAAGCGCCGTTCCTGCAAGCCACGGCATGAATGAAGCATTTTCAACCGGATCCCAAGCCCAGAACCCGCCCCATCCTAGTTCATAATATGCCCACCAAGAGCCAAGTGCGATGCCAATCGTTAAGAATACCCACGCCGACAGAGCCCAGGGACGAATGGCGCGCGCCCAGATATGATCAATTTCCCCCCGTATCAGCCCGGCAATCGCATAGGAAAAAGCAATGGAAAACCCAACATACCCCAAATACAAAAAGGGTGGATGGATGATCAATCCAGGATCTTGCAATAAAGGATTGAGATCGTGGCCATCTAAAGGAGCTGGTAAAAGCCTCTCAAACGGATTCGAGGTGAAGATTAGGAAAGTTAGAAAAGCAGTTCCGATCAAACCTTGAATACTTAAGGTGAGCCAATTTAGCGATAGACTATTATTTTTGGCTTTCATCCCCAGGCAAGCCCCAAAACCAGATAGAATCAAAACCCATAATAACATTGAGCCTTCATGGTTTCCCCAAACCCCTGTTAGTTTGTAAACAAACGGTTTTGCCGAATGCGAATTCTCAACAACGTTTTTTACTGAAAAATCAGACACGATATGTGCATATGTTAAAAACGTAAAAGCGAGAAAGATTAGGGAAAATTGAATAAATGATGCCTGAACAGCCGTTGAGGCTATTTTTTGATCACCGCGATATAGCCCTGCCAAAGGAAAAATTCCCTGATAGAGCGCAATCAGGAGAGCCAAAATCAGTACAATCTGTCCAAGTTCTGCAATCATTCTCATTCCTGAATTTGACGATTTGGGGCCTGAATAGGCGTGGTTTGAAGGGAGGCGATATAAGCCAGCCTGTCGGATTGGTATGCGAAAGTTTGTTATACTCTTTGAATGGGAGTATTAAGGCATTTCTAGATCAAGTGGCTACCTGTTGAGTATCCGCAAATGCGACAAAACAATAACTTAGAGCGCCTCCTTGTTTCTATACGATGCGGAAGTTCTTAATATAGCCTAAGTTTGTGGGCATGGCACCAGTGTGAAGCTATCTAAACCTTGATAATTTGACGCACACTACACTCCGGCTCATTGAGAAAGGACAAGTCAGACATAGCCCACTCAGTTAGATTACTTGATTGTTTCTTGTGGGTCTGATTTTTCGCCTATGCGCTGATCGGTTTGTTCCCGCACGATATTGATTTTGGCCCAATTTGATGATTTTTACCCGCAAACAAACCGCATCGTTTTTAGTTGGTGATAAACGTTAATCATCAATGAGGTCGGATCAAAAAAAATCTATGATCGGTTTTCTTTTCTCATTTAGCATTTTAATGTCTATACAGACGTAAATAAAAATGCCTTAGTGAATGTCTATCCTGCTTTTTTTGTACGGCTGGGTAACTTCCAATCGGGGCGAGGGAAATGACAGGTATAACCATTGGGAAAACGCTCTAAGTAATCTTGATGTTCGTCTTCAGCTTCCCAAAACTCAGATACCGGTGAGATCGCAGTCACAACTGGATTTGGCCACTTTCCCGAGGCGTTGACGTCTGCAACAGTATCAATGGCAATTTGACGCTGCTCTTCATCGACATAAAAAATTTCTGATCGATATGATGATCCGATATCGTTACCCTGACGGTTTAATGTAGAGGGATCATGAATTTGAAAGAAAAACTCCAGTAGATCACGAAAACTAATGAGGTTAGGATCAAAATTAATTTCTATGGCTTCAGCGTGGCCGTCATGATTTTTATATGTTGCATTGGCTATGGTACCGCCAGTGTAGCCAACTCTTGTTGCTGCGACACCGGGTAATTTCCGAATTAAATCTTGCATGCCCCAAAAGCATCCCCCTGCTAATACTGCGCGTTGATAGTCCGTTGCCATTAGTAAACCTCATCTTTCGCATCTGTATTTGAAGGCAAAGCCTTGCTAAATTTTTTTCTTAACAAAGCTAATTTAGGGTCGATATACGCTTTACAAAAGGGGCCATCTGCATTTTTTTCAAAGTAGCGCTGATATTTTTCTGGGGAGGCTCGAAACGAGCAAAATGGAAGAACGCGCGTAACGAGGTCAGCGCTAAAGGTAGAGCGCAAGTCATCAAGTATGCCCATAGATTGGGAATGTTGATCGAGAGCGAAACTGTAGATTGCACTGCGATATTTGCCCCGCATCTTGTGATTAGAAGTGCTAGCATGTGTGTGCAGGTGAATCTCGATCAAGGTTGTAAGGTTTATCAACTTAGGATCAAAATTGACGATGACCGCTTCGGAAAAACTCGTATCGCCACTAGTTGACGCAATAAAGCCTTGCTTCACTTGCAGAACCCCGCGCAAATTCGCAAAAACAGCCTCTGTGCACCAGTGACAGCCCCCGCCTAATCCAATGTTTGGCGGAATGTTTTCGTGAGGGGTTTTATGGGGGGTGGACATCTTAATGGCGCACGAAGGGTTACAACCCGAGATCAGAAATTCCGGGATGATCATTTGTGCGCTGTCCTAATGGCCAATGAAAAAGGCGTTCGTTTTCGGCAATTGAGACATCGTTTATGCTGGCATGGCGCTGTGCCATTAACCCGTTATCTTCAAAAACCCAGTTTTCATTGCCATAGGCGCGAAACCAGTCGCCTTGCACAGTTTGATATTCATATGCAAACCGCACCGCAATGCGATTTTCATGAAAGGCAAAGAGTTCTTTGGTGAGTCGATATTGAGTTTCTCGCTGCCATTTTTGCGTTAAAAATGCGATGATTTCTGTCCGCCCTTGGATAAATTGATCCCGATTTCGCCAAATGCTATTTGGGGTGTAGGCGAGCGCGACTTTCTCCGGATTACGCCCGTTCCAACCATTTTCGGCAGCTTGCACTTTTTGCGTAGCTGAAATTTTGTCAAATGGTGGCAGAGGGGGGCGGTTTTCCATCTCGAACTCCGGATTTTAGTTTATGTTTTCTCGAGTTATGATCGCAGTTTAGCGGCAACATCAAGAAGGTGACATTAGTTAAGGGGGGGGGCTGCGTTCATTGTGATTGGTCGGCCCATAGCTAGTCGATCCATTTGAGTTTTTCTAACGGATATCCGAGATACCACTTTGTTCGCTCAAGAATGATACGTGTCTTTACAATTTTAATGCCTAACTTGTCTCGCCCGCTTATGTCGTCGATCAGTGTGTTGAGTGCCTGCGTATTTGAACAACAGGTAAAGCAGATATAATCGAAATCCCCAGTGATACGAAGGCAATCCATAAATTCTGGTATTTGCGCGATAGCGGATTCAAAACGCCGCCTGAAAGCTGTACTATTATTTTCTAATGTGAATTCCACATAGGCCAAAATATTCTCAACCATTCGGTCCAAGTCCAGGTCAGTATGAAAGCTCACAAAGTACCCAGCCTCTTTTAAAGCCTTCATGCGCTGCAGGCATGCGCTTGGTGACAGGCCGACTTTTTCTGCCAGTTCTTGATTAGAGATATCTGAGTTCAGATGCGTGATAGACAGAATCATCTTGTTGATTGCATCTAGTTTCAGGTTTTTGTTCCTCGGTATCATTTCATCCTCATTTCGTGGGAAATATAAAGTAAATTTTGAATTATCCGCAATGACGAAATTGTTCTGCGTTACTGCTATCGTATTCGATAAATAATTCTGGTTGAATAGCGTTAGTATTAACAAAATGAGAGGTCTGGTCTGTGAACGAAAATAGTGAATTTGCACCGGTAAAAATCCCTGATAGCCAATTGGTGTCTTGGCCACGTGTCGCAGCTGTTGGGGCTATGGTGGCATTTTCGCTCCCCACTTTTGTCACGGGCCTAGAAGTTGGCGCGGGCTTGGACCCCATGAATACAGTTTGGGCGCTACTTTGGGGGTCAATCATTATCGTCATTATTGGTGCGGTTATGGGCGTTATCGGGGCTAAAACGCGTATGAGTTCGTATCTGTTGGTCCGGATTGCTTTTGGGGATCATGGTGCGAGCTTGGTCAATATTGCGTTCGCAATATCCCTATTGGGTTGGTTTGGTGTGAATATAAACCTATTTATGGAGGCCGTCGCTGGTTTGGGACAGGATGTTTGGGGCATTGATCTACCACCTGTAGGACTAGCAATATTTGCGAGTTTTTGCATGACCCTTACAACATTGATTGGATTCAAAGCTATTAACATTCTGGCAAGCCTTTTGGTCTCTGTTTTGGCTGTTGTTACCGTACTTTTGGCGAAATTCGCACTCTCCACCCAGACGTTATTTGAGGTTTTCGCTACAGAAAAAGTTGAAACGCTAACGGTGGGTGAAGGCATTTCTGCGATTGTCGGCGCAATCATTATCGGGGCAATCATTGTTCCTGACATTACTAGATTTGTAAAACATTGGAGCGGGGCGATTTATTCCGCTATTGTTTCTTATATTGTTGTGCAGATGGCCGTTATGGGGGCGGCGGCACTTGCCGGCGCCACATCAGGTAAGGATGATGTTCTTGAGATTATGTTGGACCTCAATTTGGGTATCGGGGCCTTCATTATCGTTATTGCAGGGAGTTGGGTTCTCAATTCTCTTAATCTGTATAGTGCTGTTCTCGGCATGAAAGCCACTTTTCCGAAGTTAAAGACCGTTTTTCTTACTATATCTCTGGGCGTAATCGGCGTGGTCGCGGCTTTGATGAATATTTTGGATAGCTTCATCACATTTCTTTTCTATCTCTCTGTAATTTTCATCCCGGTTGCAGGTGTCTTGATTATTGATGCTTTGCTCATCCGTCCTGATGCTTACCGGATTGAAAGTCTGGAAAATAACCGCAGTTTAAATTGGAAAGGTTTTGTTGCTTGGGCTTTTGGCGCGGTTATCGCGGTTTTAGCCTCCGATGGTTTTATTCCGGCACTTTCAAAGATAGCAGCCATCGATGCCGTAGTACTTTCCGCAATCATATATATCGCTTTTGCCTGGAATGAACGCGATGTAAATAAAGGGGCTGTTGTGCAATGAGAATTGGGATTGACGTTGGGGGCACGCACACAGATGCGGTTCTTTTAGAGGAAGATACGGTCATTGGTGCGACCAAGGCTCTTACATCGGCGGACGTTATTTCGGGTGTAATTGCAGCGCTAGATGAAATTTTACGCCAATCCGGTGTGCCAGCGTCTTCCATTCAAACGGCTATGATTGGAACTACTCAGTTTACGAATGCAATTGTAGAGCGCCAGGCACTCTCCAGGATAGCCGTCATACGTATTGGCTTGCCATCCGGTCGGGGGATGCCGCCCATGGTAGATTGGCCACAAGATATGATTGATGCTTTAAATTCTGAAATCTATAATCTTCATGGTGGTTACCTGTATAATGGGTGGCCAATCGCGCAGATACGTGACGATGAGATCAATGCCGCGATTATAGACATTCAACGTAACGGCATTAAAAACATTGCTATCGCTGCCGCATTTTCTCCAATGAACAATACGCCCGAGACGCAAGTTGCTGAGAAAATTCGGGCGGTTATACCCGATGCACGCATAACGCTATCTCATCACTTTGGGCGGTTGGGTTTGATGGAACGTGAGAATGCGGCTATTATGAATACGTCGCTTTTGCCTTTTGCCAGTGAGGTCGTCAGCTCATTCCTGGGGGCATTAGCCAAACGAGGCCTTACATGCCCGGCATTTATTAGCCAAAACGATGGCACTTTGATGAGCGCCGATTTCGTGAAAGCATACCCGGCATTGACCTTTGCGTCGGGGCCAACAAATTCACTGCGCGGCGCATATAAGCTTACCGGATTAGAAGATGCAATTGTTGTTGATATTGGCGGCACGACTTCAGACATAGGCGTCCTTCAAAATGGGTTCCCTCGAGAGTCAAATGTGGTTGTGAATGTCGGCGGTATACGTACAAATTTTCGAATGCCAGACATCCTGGCGATAGGCCTTGGTGGAGGTAGTTTGGTATCTCAGGAAGGCAAAAAAATAGGTCCTCAATCAGTTGGCCATAAACTCGTTACTGATGGGCTCGTTTTTGGTGGTAACACTCTCACGATAACCGATATTTTAGTGGCCAGCGGTAAGGCGGATATTGGAGATAAAGCATGCGTCGCTCATCTTGATCCTGAAATGGTCACCCAAGCAAGTGCGACGATGCATAAGATGCTAAATGATAATATTGAAATGATGAAGCCGGGCGGAGTCGACATGCCGGTCATATTGGTTGGTGGGGGGGGCATCTTGGTCACCCAAGGCTTGCAGTCTACTTCAAATATATATCGGCCTGAGAATGCGGGTGTTGCCAATGCCATCGGTGCTGCAATCGCGCAGGTTGGGGGTGAAACTGAGCGCATGTTATCCTATCGCGAAACCCCGCGAGAGGAGGCAATTGCGAGTGTAACCCTTGCCGCTACTGAACGCGCAATCAAAGCAGGTGCTGATCCAAAGACCATACGTGCTGTTGATATTGAAGAGACAGCCGTACCCTATATGGATGAGGGAGCAACGCGGGTTCGGGTGAAAGTCATTGGAGAGTTGGCGCGATGAAGCAGATTAATTTAAACCATCTTGATGATTTGGCATTAGGTTCGGTATTTTTGGCGACTGGCGGCGGCGGAGATCCACACGTGCCTCAACTCATAGCAGAACAAGCGATTAAATCTTACGGCCCTGTATCGTTGATCGAAGCAGAGGCATTAGAGGATGATGCTTTTATTGTACCAATTGGCAATGTTGGTGCGCCAACAGTGAGCTTGGAACTTCTTCCCTCAGTCGATGAAGCGGCAAGAACAATTGAAAGCTTCGAAGCCCATGTTGGACGCAAAGTGGACGCTGTTGCCTCATTCGAGATTGGTGGCGGAAACTCTCTTATTCCATTAGTGGCCGCAGCGGGTAAAGGCATTCCTATGGTCGATGGCGATGGGATGGGCCGTGCGCTGCCAGAAGCGCAAATGATGTCCTACGCGATTGCAGGTGTGAAACCAACTCCGGCCTTAGCTCTTGATTACGCTGGAAACCAGGCAACGTTTCAGACGGATTCGACAGAAGTTTATGAGCGCCATATTCGTAGCTTTGCAATGGCAGCAGGCGGCATGATTACGACCGCAGAACATGCTATGAGCGGCGAAGACTTAAAGCGATCCGTTATTCCAGGAACACTTAGTTTTTCCATAGCGCTTGGACGTGTATTGCGTGAAAATCGTGGGCAAGCGGAAAGCCTCGAAAAACCTCTTAAAGATATTTTTTCACAATCAATATACGGCGAGTGTAAACTGGTTTTCCAGGGCAAAGTTATTGATAAAGCCACCCGTATTGTTGGCGGATATGATGTTGGCGAGGCAATCATTAAGCGGTTTGATGGTGAGGGCGAGCCCTTGAAGGTTAGTATAAAGAATGAATACCTTCTTGCGGTGATTGGAGATAAAATTATTGCCAGCGTACCAGATCTAATTGTGATTGTAGATTATGAGACAGGGACGCCTATCAATGCTGAACGGTTACGGTATGGTCACAGAGTGGCTGTTTTTGCCGTTGGATGTCCTGAGTTTTACCGATCGCCAGACGCGCTAAGGCTCGTCGAGCCACGGTGTTTTGGTTTTGATATTGATTATGTTCCTTTGGAAGAGCTTTAGGAGCTATCCCCATTAAATTTGCAAGTCACACCGAACAATGATTCCTTTTTGA
>CAYZLR010000052.1:9039-23901 GCA_964479275.1 uncultured Caulobacterales bacterium | reverse complement strand
TCCGTATGATCTCAAGACGACTGGCTAAATATTAGTTTTGAATCGGACTCTTAGGTAGAAATTTCCTCAGGAATTATTTTATCTGATGCTTTGCGATAACCAGAAAAGACCTGTTGCGCCCAGACAAATTCATCTCGTCCCTTGATCACTGAATCGACATGGTATTTATGCCCCCGTAACTTGGTCACCGTGGGTTTGGAGGGGGCACCATTTGGAATTTTGCTGTCAGCCTCTCCCCCGATACAACCTGACAATAATAAGCTTAAAAAAAGGAAAAATAATGAGCGGATCATAGCCAACCCTTTGAATAATAACACTCAAAAAAGATTAGTTGATCTTGATAAAGATGAAGTTAATTCATTATGATTACGCACCCATGAGGCTAAAAAATTTAGCGTTGATCATGTTTTTTGCGTAAAAAGACATAAAATGCACCAGCCCCCCCATCGGCTGGCTTTGCTGCCGCCACTCGGATAATCTGATTCCTCAATGGTGCATCCTCTACCCACTGCAAAAACAGCGCCCGCAAGATCCCACGCGGAGCACGCTCTGGATCCATGGAAAATTTAGACGCCCCATACAGCGTTGACGGTTCATGATCGGCATAACGCTTGATACCTTTCCCGGTAATGACCAAGACACATCTGGCATGCTGATGACGCGCGAGCGTTATAAATTGCGTTAGCCTTTGGTGCGCAACACTTTGGGTGGATCCATGAAGATCCAGAACCGCATCAATTTCTATTCTGCCACGCCTTACACGGCGCTCAATCTTGGGATCACCGCTGGCAAAAACAGATTGTAGATCAACTGACTTCAAGCGAGGTTCTGCAAGGTGCAAGGAACGAGGCTCTGGGGCCCTGGATGCAACCGGGACAACAGGTGTTTTAGATAACATGGGCCGTGACACAGAAATCGTCGCTTTATCGGCTTTTTCTTCACCTAACATGGCTTCGAAAGTGGTTGTAGATTGCCGATAATTTTCGACATCTTTTGTCACTTTTTGCCATAGCTTTTGTTCAGCTGCGGTTAAAGAACGAATCTTATCTTTCATTCTTCCAAACCTAATTTCTCAACACTGTTTTGCCAACGTCCGATTGTTAATTTGGGTAGCAACACAATCATTTGACCAGATGCATTCATTTGCCCAGCAATTTGTTTTGCATCTTCTCCTCGCCCCCAAAACACATCCCCTCTTACAGGCCCTTTAATGGCCCCGCCCGTATCTTGAATAATCATCAATTGATGTAATGGCTTATTTTCTCCTCCAGCTGAAAGATTTTCGATTTCAATCCAGGCCGGTGTCCCCATGGCATGATAGCGTCGGTCAGCCGCAAGGCTACGCTTTGGCGTCAATTGCACACCGTTAGCCCCTAGCGGTCCTAAGTCAGGGTTTTTCAAATTTTTCAAGACCTGAAAAAAGACAAATGAAGCATTCTCTTCACGCAATGTGCGCGCTTGCTCAGGGGGGGCTTGTTGCAACCAATTGCGAATGGCCTGAAGAGACATATCCTCTCGCGCAATTTCGCCGCGCTCAATTAACGGCTTTCCTATTGCCGTGTACGGATGACCATTTTGCCCAGCATATCCAACCCGGACGAAGGAACCATCTTCCATTTTCAAAACACCAGATCCCTGAATTTGCAAGAAGAAAGCATCATCGGGTTCAAGCCAGGCAAGAATTGACGCACGATGCCCCAAACTACCTTGGTTTATTTTGCGCCGTGAAGGATAAGGTTTTAGCCGACCCTCTTCCACATATCCAGCAAGACGCTGACCTGCAAGCTCGCGTCTAAACTGTCCCAAATCCAGCTCAATAAGATCATCAGGGCGCGCATAAAGAGGGGCTATTTTAGTTAAACCTTTCACGCTAGAGGCGTTATAAACTGGCTCGAAATATCCAGTGAATACACCTTTTTGCTTTTTTGTAGTCCGCTTTTGAAAACTGGTATTTTCATCGGTATAAATATTAAATATTTGCACCGGCAAAAAATACTGCTCAAAAAAAGTCCGCACGGTTTGATCGCTAATATTCTCCGAAATGGCCGCGGCAAGATTACATACATGCTGCCAATCGCTGTTTAGGCCAGAAAATTGAAAAGAATACTCTGCCTGTGGACCGTTTAAAGCTTCAACAGGATTATACTGATCTGTAGGGGGGGCATTTTTGATCTTTTCGCACGATCGCAAGAACACGGGCCATGCCGTCGCGACCTGATCTTCCTCCCAGCCCGATAAATGTGTGAAATTTCGGATTTCGTAGGCAAAACCCGGCGGCCCTAAATCCTCATTCGATGGAGAAACTTTCGGCTTTTTCGAAAATTCTTGATGAGAGATAACAATAAGCGCCAGAACAATCAGCGCCAAGCCAAGAAACAAGCGAATGAATACGCTCTGTTTATCCGCCATCTCTCGCTCTTTCTAGTTTCTATCTTTTTTCTCAAGCTCGCTTATCAATATGAATGGCAACAGTCACGAACTATGACATCAAGATCGAGGCTATGACGTGGCGACGAGGACCCAATTTGGATCTTTACTGTTGCGCTTACGGGCAAATGTCCAGCGATCACGCACCAAATCAATTCTGTTTGGGTCACCCTCAACAATATTGGCCTCTTTATCACGCGTGACTCGAACCTGATTAGATGTAAATTCCGTAGTCGCAACAAGGCGCTCTTGCGTAACATCTGCATCAACGACATTAGCCGTGTCTATTCCTACAAATGTCAGCTCCATGGTTTGCTCGCTCGATTTGCGTTGCTCTACAGCACTATTGAAGGCGTTGAATACATTGTCTCCCAGATAGGTGCGAATACGATGCATATCGCCATCAGCAAAGGCTTCTACGATCATTTCATAAGCCGCTTTTGCGCCCTCTACAAAAGCTTTCTCATCGAAAGTTGGGTCCGCATCAAGGAGTGTTTGTCCTGCTGGACTGCTCGCACGCACAGGTTTTGGCACCACCACCTCGCCGTTCATATCAACAACGTTGGTATCACCGGCAACGTCTGTAGAACGAGCCTGCTTCTCTTTAGATGAGGCTTCACCAGCTTGAGATTTACGAGAATTTCCGCTCAAAGCATCGCGTAAAGCATCGAACTCATTATTGCTACTGCCCCCGGCTCCAGGATTATTAGAATCATCCCCTAGCGCAGTGAAAAGTTTGAAGATAAAAAAGACCGCGAGGCAGCCAAAAACGAGAATAACAGGGTCCATTTAATTTACTTACGCTTTCCAGATCATCTTTAAAAATTTGTTTTCCATCAATTTATCAGTATGGCACAAGGATCATAAGATAAACATCTCGAACCCCTTATACTACAACCGATGATGTTTATATATAATGTATATCCTCGAAATCACCCCCTGAAAGGGCAATTTTCATCATGTTGATGCTACTTATCGTTCTCTTTTTAGTGATGCCTATTGCCGAAATATATGTTCTTATCAAGGCGGCCTCAATTTTTGACGCTTTACCGGTCATTGCGGCTTGTGTGGGCACGGCAATTTTAGGCGGATTTTTACTACGATTACAGGGACTCGCCGCCCTGAATAAAGCTCGACAATCCATGCAATCGGGTAAAGTCCCCGTCGAGTCAGCTGTTGATGGCGTTTTATTGTTGATCAGCGCACCATTTTTGATGACCCCCGGTTTCATTACGGATATTATCGGATTCTCCTTGTTGATTCCTGCTGTTCGTCGAATGATTGGGCAATATGCCTTGCTGCGTTTGAAGCGTAAAATTGATAATGGCAGTGCCCATATCCATATTCACCGCACAGACCGGGACTATCGGTAAAAATGAATGTGAATACCCCCTTAGGGATTTATGCGGTTGCAGCTTATCAGCAGGGCGTGTAAGAACGCGCAAAATGTATAATTTGGTGTTAGGCAATTGACCGAAAACACCCCCTAAAACACGGATAGATATATTATGTCAGATACGCCCATGAATGGTGATAATAATGGTCAACCCCCTACACAGGGAGATGCCCAGGCGCCTGTAATGCGTGTTGTTGCGCAATATTTGAAAGATCTATCTTTTGAAAACCCAAACGCACCGGGAATTTATGGTGAGATGAAAAATTCACCTCAGATTGATGTCAATGTCGATGTCAGCGCAAGAGGCATTGGACAGGATCATTACGAAGTCGAGCTCTCCGTGTCCGCGAAGGCAACAGGGCCCGAAGAAAAACCAGCCTTTGTTGTTGAGTCGACTTATGCTGGGGTCTTCTTGCTACAAGGTGTTCCTGAAGAACATCTTGAACCGGTCATGGTCGTAGAATGCCCGCGCTTGCTTTTCCCGTTCCTACGTCAAATTATTGCTGATGCTACGCGCAATGGAAACTTCCCACCGCTGCTATTAGAACCGATCGATTTTATGGCGATCTATGAAAACAGAATGGCACGAGAAAGCGCAGCGGCATCAGGTGCGCCTGCACAGAATTCATAAAAAGGCATCGGTTCATCAAAGGATTGGAGCTCATAAAAACATAGGCGAAAACGCCGCGCCTTCAGTTTTTTTTGCTATATTGCCATGTCGTAATGGCCAAGGTAAAAGCTTTACAAAGAGACAAGATTTAAGCGATCCCAGATCATCGTTGAGAGGTTTATCATGAAAGATCCCCTTTATGGAAACAAAGTTGCAGGCGCTGTTTTGTCTGCTCTTTTAATGATATTTGGGTTACCCCTTTTGGCAGACAGCTTTTTTGGCGGGGGTGGCCATGGCGGTGCCGGCCATCACGGGGATGATCACGCTGAACCCTTTCCACAATATCCGGTAAAACTGGCTTTAACGGCGAGCGCGGGTGAGCCAGAAAAACCCTATGATCTCGGCATGATGATGGCCAATATGACGCCAAGTCAGGGCGAACGCGCTGCTGGTATCTGCAAATCTTGCCATACGTTTAATGAAGGCGGCAATCACCTGCAAGGACCCAATCTATGGAATATTGTGAACCGTCCGGTTGCCGGCGTAGATAGTTTTAAAGGATACAGCGCCGCGCTTACAGAATTTGGTGGTAGTTGGACCTATGAACGCCTTGACGCATTCATCAAAAATTCCGGAACCCTTGTTCCTGGAACAGCCATGAATCAAAAAATACGCAAAGACGAAAAACGGGCGCAAATTCTGGTATATCTCTCGACGCTTTCCAATAACCCAGCGCCTTTTCCAGCCCCCCTAGAAGCGGCTGCTCCCGTAACGGAAGTTGACACAACGGATCAAGGCCAAGACGGTCAGACAGCTGAGCCTCATGGCACAAACGAACCTCATGGCGATGAAAGCGAACATTAACAATAAGCGTAAATTTACCGACCAATTTGACTAAAGCATTTTGCGAGTCTGTGGGAACTGGTTGAACTGCAATAAATGTGAAAAAAGAAAGAGTTAAAGCACCTCGACGGTTCAATTTGAGGTAGAGGCGCTTTCGTGAACTTGTGTCACTTCTTATTGTTTCGCCGCTAATAAATCATGTATCAATAAAGCGGCCCGCCGAGTTGAATCTCGCATTGAAGCAATATTCATAGTCTCTCTCGGGCTATGAGTACCGCTGCCATCGACCCCAAGCCCATCCATTGAGGTCACATAGGGCGCGACAAAACTAATATCAGCAGCCCCCCTTTTTTCCGGGGGAAAACTTTTCGCGGGCTTAAGGCCAAGCCGATCATGCACGCGATTAAGCTTGGCCAATAAGGTTATATTTGCCTCAGTGACTTCCATTGCTGGATAACGATCTGCAAATGTAATTTTCGCATCAGTTTGTGGTAAATTGTCTTCAACGATTTTCCGCATTGCCTCACGGGCTGCATCTTTTTGCGCTTCATTCATAAATCGCAGACCTCCATGCACAACGGCCCTTTGAGCAACCACATTGGTTTTTCCATAAATCGTCTGATTGCTGATGGTTTCACCCTGGTCAACCAGGGTTCCTGCGGCCAAAACACCCGGATTAAAAGTCAACCCAAAGGGTCCGCGTACCTCACCATAAAAACGGTTTAGTATGCGTGAAATTTCAAAAATAGCCCCCGCACCAACACGATCACTGAAAATACCTGAAGAATGCGCTTGTGAGGCACTGGCTTCCAATGACCAATTGGAAGAACCGCGGCGCCCAATAACAGCCCATTCATTATTACCGCCCTCAAAATTGAGAGCAACATCGGCTTCCCTCCCGGCTTGAATTAAGTCTCGGCGCGCCACATCAATAGGCTCCCCAACAGATTCTTCATCGCCGGTAAAAAAAACTGTGACCGTACCCTGATTAATCGCACGACTTTGTATTAACGCCTTTAAGGCATATAAGATGACAACATTGCCCCCCTTCATATCAGCAATACCAGGGCCCTTTGCAATCTCACCTTCTCGCTCGAATTTTTGAAAGGGGCTATTTTCTTCAAACACAGTATCAAGATGACCAATAAGAAGAATATGGGGCCCTTTTTTAGAAAATTTGCGCGTTGCCACAAAATGACCTCCACGCTCCATGCTGTCTGGCATATCAATCCAGCGTGTATCAAAGCCAATTTTCTTAAACTCGCGATCAAACATTGCCCCAACGGCTTGAACTCCTTTTGGATTATAAGTTCCAGAATTTTGGTTCACGGCCTCTTCGAGAAAGCTTAACTGGTCGTTAAAATTAAAATCGATCACCTCCAATGTGGCTGTATCCTGAGCTGTTAAATTGCCCTCATCGCTCTGTAAGCCTGTTTCAACCGCTTTTGAAGAATGGGAAATAAAACCGATAGAAACCACCATTATGGCGAGAAACGAGCGTATAACTGAACAATACATGTGACACCTTTTTGATAAATTGACAGGATAGAGAACCCCATAAACAGTTCAACACGCATTACGTGGCTGGCTAGTAGTTAACGCATTTTTATAACCGATTATAGCAGTGAAAATAAAAATTCACTGCCCGCTATCGCAGCATCAAAATTTCTCTTACCTGTGGATTTTCGCTGTTTGGAATAAGCCTCTTCCCAAGTCATCACAAAAATCATAAAATTAGCGTTCAATATACAAAGTGAGCCTTCTGGTTTCTTAAGGTATCTCTCTGATTCCATTTGATACAGGGGGGGCTTTAAGCGGGAAAATCAATAGCGCGGAAACATGACACGGTGAGAATCATGAATAACCTTGATAGAATGAGCTCACTCTCACCGAGCTATAAATTAGAACACTAAAAAACGGGAGTGTTGCACTCATGAAGCTACAATATCTAGAAATCGTTTCTCAAGACGTTGACACGCAATGTGCGCATTTTCAGAAGATACATAATGTTGAATTCAGCGCCCCCACACAGACTATGGGGAATGCGCGTATTGCGCGTCTTAACGATAATAGTTTAATCGGGATTCGCGCCCCAATGCACGAAACCGAAGAACCCGTAACACGGCCTTATTTTCTATGCACTGATATCGAAACCGCAATCGCAAACTTACCACAAAGTGGTGTTGAAATCATGCATCCGCCCTTGGAAATCCCGGGCTACGGGACCTTTGCGGTCTACAAGATTGGTGGCGTGCAACAAGGCTTGTGGCAAATTTAATTTTTAACACTTTTTTCCACTCTAACGCTTGATAAATTATCCTCTTGCCATCACATACCTAGCGCCTGAATGACAAGGTTGCAGTCACTCGACTGCGCTATTACGACATTTTAACTGTTTTCCTTATCACCCCCCAAGAATACTAAGGACTATAAAAACGCTATGACCAGCTTCTCCCCTCGCGAAATTGTTTCTGAGCTAGATCGCTTTATTGTTGGTCAAGATTCGGCCAAGCGCGCCGTAGCTGTTGCTCTGCGCAACCGTTGGCGCAGGCGCCAGGTTGAAGGCGACATGCGCGAAGAGATCACTCCCAAAAATATTTTGATGATTGGCCCAACCGGCGTGGGTAAAACTGAAATTTCCCGTCGTCTGGCAAAGCTTGCAGGTTCCCCGTTTTTAAAAGTTGAAGCAACAAAATTCACAGAAGTTGGCTATGTGGGGAGAGATGTAGACTCAATTATCCGTGACCTTATGGAAATCGCGATTGGTCTCATTCGTGATAAGCGCCGGGAAGAAGTGCGCACAAGGGCCCACAAGGCCGCTGAAGATCGAGTGCTCGCCGCCGTCACCGGAGAACATGCAGGAGTAGCGACAAAAGACAAGTTTCGCGAACGCCTGCGCAGCGGTGAACTTGATGATACAGAGATTGAGCTTGAGTTGAAAGAAGGGCCCGCGTCCATGCCCAGTTTTGATATTCCTGGCATGCCCGGTGCACAAATGGGCATGATCAATCTCTCAGATATTATCGGCAAAGGCTTTGCCGGTCCGGTGAAAAAGCGCACTATTAAAATCAAGGACGCTTATGAACCATTAATTGCAGAAGAATCAGATAATCTTCTGGATGAAGACAGTTTATCACGTGACGCGTTAGAATTGGTCGAAAATGACGGGATTGTGTTCCTTGATGAAATCGACAAAATCGCAAGAGGCTCATCACAAGGAGGCGGCAACGCAGATGTCTCACGCGAAGGCGTTCAGCGTGATCTCCTACCACTAATTGAAGGGGCCACCGTAGCCACGAAATATGGCCCTGTAAAAACCGATCATATTCTGTTTATAGCATCGGGTGCTTTCCACCTGTCTAAGCCTTCAGATCTTTTGCCTGAATTGCAAGGGCGATTGCCGATCCGTGTGGAACTTGACGCTTTAACCCGCGATGATATGAGGCGAATTTTAACGGAGACAGAGGCTAGCCTGTTAAAACAATACGAAGCCTTGATGGGTACTGAAGGGTTAAACCTCTCCTTTAGCGAAGATGCTATTGACGCAATTGCTGATGCTGCGACCTCGGTGAATGCAACCATAGAAAATATAGGCGCACGCCGCCTCGCGACGATCATGGAAAAAGTTTTAGAAGAGATATCGTTTGATGCTGCCGACAAAAACGGTCAAGCAATGACAATTGACGCTGCCTATGTCGAAGCCCGCCTTGGCGACATTGCAAGAGACGCCGATTTATCAAAATTTGTACTTTAATTTTTCAATCTCTATAAGGATTACCGCTCCCTTATAATACTCTGGGGAATAAGAGATTTTTTATACCGATACAGTTATAGTGCATTAATCGGTATTTTGATAAACCGCTTACCCCCCTCTTCCGGTGGCGGCATATCCCCTGCGTGCATATTGACCTGCACCGATGGAAACATCAACTGGGGCATTGTCAGTTTTGCATCGCGCTCAGTCCGCATTCTAATATAACTCTCTCGGCTTACTCCGTCTCCGATATGAATGTTGTCTCGTCTTTGCTTACCAACTGTTGTTTCCCACACGAATTGATCGCGTCCAGGTGCTTTATAATCATGACAAAGGAACATGCGCGTTTCATCGGGAAAAGAAAAAATACGTTGAATCGAGTCGTAAAGCGTACCCGCATCGCCGCCCGGAAAATCGCATCTCGCTGTACCAAAGTCGGGCATAAAAAGTGTATCCCCGACAAAAAGCGCATCGCCGATCAAATGGCTCATACAGGCCGGGGTATGCCCTGGCGTATGAATAGCACGGGCCTCCAATGAACCGATCTTGTAAGCTTCGCCATCAGCAAATAAACGATCAAACTGACTGCCATCGGTGTGAAATGTCTGATCTTCATCGAAAATTTCACCAAAAAAGCGTTGTACCGAACAAATGGCTTCGCCAATCGCTGTTCTTCCGCCCAGACGTTCTCTAATATAAGGGGCAGCGGTTAAATGATCCGCGTGGACATGTGTATCAATGATCCATTCAACCTTGAGCGCTCTCGTCTCGATAAAGTCAATCAACACATCTGCTGATGCTGTATTTGTGCGCCCTGATGCTGGATCAAAATCAAGAAGTGAGTCAAGAACAGCACACCGATTTGTATTCACATCGCTCACCACGTAACTGATCGTATTTGTGATCTCGTGGAAAAATCCGGTGACGATTGGAGCAGACATGAGACCTTTCTCTTGACGTTATAGACAATTGACCTTGCAAAAATATCTAACCACAAAGACGGTTTGCGCACCGTGACATAGTCACATTTATAGCTGAAAAGTCTCCGAATCAAATCACGCTATTGGAAGCGTATGCACACGCACTCTATACTCCATCAACTATGACATTCCGTTTCAGATCTCATTTTTCAGTTTACAAATGTATCATACATTAAAATTGAGAATGGTTTTTTCCCTTGGTTCTCCATCATCATTTTTTCCTAGCTGCCTTAATATCTTTCGGCTTATCCCTAGTATTTTGGCGGGCCTTTGGAGGTTTTTACCCAGTTTCCCTTTTCCTCATTTCCGGGAGCTGCGCTGCGATTGGCGCAATGACAGGTTGGTTGTTAGGCAAAAAACTGTGGGTCACAATGCTTGCCGCAGCGTTGCTTCGGGTTATCATATTCGTAGCTATATTAGGGCCAAGCTGATGGACTTTAGTCACGAAACAAGAAGTTTGGTGACTAAGTCACCATCAGATTCGCGTCACCATGCCAAATAGATCATCAAATTAGAAAGAAATATTCATCATGACTTTTCTTGAGCAATTTGAGGGACCTGTGAGATTGTCTGTTTTTGCAGGCATCTTTATATTAATGGCGGTTTTAGAGACCGCCTTTCCCCGAAAAGAGCGCACCCAAAATAGAAGCAAACGCTGGGTAACTAATTGGTCACTCGTAATAATAGATACACTTGCCCTTCGCGTCTTTGTTCCTATTCTCGCCGTCGGCTTCGCTGGCATTGCCACGCAGAAAGGATGGGGTCTTTTCAATATCTGGACAGGACCAATCTGGCTGGAACTCATCTTGAGCATTATTATTCTGGATATGTTGATTTATGCTCAACACGTAGCGTCCCACCACATCCCAGTGCTTTGGCGTTTCCATAAAGTTCATCACGTAGACCGCGATATCGATGTAACGACGGGCGCACGCTTTCACCCTATTGAGATTGTGGTTTCAATGGCGTTTAAAATCCTGTGTGTCATTGTTTTGGGCGCACCTGCATTTGCTGTGTTTGTTTTCGAGGTCATCTTGAATGCTTCAGCGATGTTTAATCATGCGAATGTCCGCTTACCCCTTGGTGTGGACCGCATCGTCCGGATATTCTTGGTTACTCCAGATATGCACCGGATACATCATTGTGTGCAGATGAGAGAAACCAACAGTAATTTCGGATTTTTCCTCTCCGCTTGGGATAGACTATTTAAAACCTATATCGCGCAGCCCGCGGATGGCCATGATGATATGGTTATCGGATTAGCCGAATTTCAAGACGATAAACCCTCATCACTTTGGTGGAGTTTGCTTCTTCCTTTCAAATCCAATCTCTCAACAAAAATACGGAAAATCGAGGCAAACCCATGACCTTGTCCCCCATTCAAAAGATTATAGTATATACAGGCATTGGTATTTTCATCGCCGGTGGATCTGTCATTGCTATGGAGCCCAAGCTTTCAAAAATACACAAGAAAATTGTTTCTGATTATGAGCACGTAGAACATCTCAATGCCGATGATTTTCAAAATCTTGATCCATCCAACACAGTAATATTCGATGTACGCGAAAAAAAAGAATTCAATGTCAGCCATATAGATGGGGCGATTCAGGTTGATCCTGGTATCCATGCCGATGAGTTTGAGGAAAAATATGGCAAACTCTTAAACGGGAAAACGGCCGTTTTTTATTGCTCTGTGGGCAGGCGATCATCCCATCTTGCCGAACGCCTGGATCCGTCTTTGCAATCAATTGGTGTCGAAGCATCTTACAATTTAATCGGTGGGCTATTTCAATGGCACAATGAAAATAGATCACTCACAGATACAAATAACGCACCAACAAATGTAATTCATCCCTATAACAATCATTGGGGGCGCCTTGTACAAGACAAGAGTGCGATTAGTTACACGCCGATTCCCGCAGCAAGCACAACATCGCCTTATAAACCATGATCCTATACTCAACAGTTAGGTTCTGTTGGCGAAAAGGAATTTGACAACGCTAAAGACACTATAATCACTCAAATCTTTGCCGACTCGGACACATTTGATCTCACATAACCCTGGAGACCCATAGATTCTTAAACGTTCATTTATTATTCTCTTAATTGTTTTCCTCTCACACATGCCTGCCTATGCGGAAAACACAGACATCAGCACCATCGGCGACTTAAAACCTAATGGCATACGGCACGTAACCGTTCAACAAGCTCATCAACTGATCATCTACCATCCAGAGATAATTATACTTGATGTCAGAACAAAGGGAGAATACAAGAGTGGACATATCAAAGGCGCGAAGAACATAAATTATTTTTCTTTGAGTTTTAAAAAGCGGATTGAGGGCCTTGATCCTAGCAAAACCTACCTAATCCATTGCAAGTCAGGGCACAGAAGTGGGCGCGCAGCACCAATTATGAGAGATGCTGGCATCTCCGCTGTTCTCCATATGGATGGCGGGTTTGATGCATGGAAAGAAGCTGGGCTCCCTATCGCCAAGCCAGAATAGTAAGGATACAATATGAAAAGAATATTGCCAATGACAATTGCGTTTATGCTGTTCGTTTCGAATGTGGCCCAAGCGCAGCCAGAGAACTTTCACAAAGGGGCGCTCATACCAGAGTTTGGACCTGTGGCAACGATTGAGGGTTACGATCCAATCCCCGAAGAGACGATTTTCAAAGTCAGTTTCGATGTTGTAGAGCGCGCAGAAGCCGGCCAACTAAATCCTAAACTCATCAGTGCAGCTCGGTTTTTAAATATGCACACTGAAGCCGGCGTCCCAGCTGATCATATTTCTCTTGCGATTGTTATCCATGGAAGCGCCGTACAAGACATAACTAATGCCGATCACTTTGGCGAAGGTCACAATAAGCCAAACGCCAATGAAGATTTGATCGCCAAGCTGATTAAAAACGGCGTCGAGATACACGTATGCGGTCAAAGCGCTGCCTATCAAGGGGTTACCCTCAGCGACCTCTTACCGGGCGAGCGTATGTCTTTATCCGCAACGACAGCCCATGCGCTTTTGCAACAAGATGGATATATACTCAATCCTTTCTAAATTTGCACAAAGGGCATGCAGTTTCATATTCTTGACTATTGTCAAACCGTTAAATCGGATTTTCCTACGACAAAGGAATGCGCTTGCGCTACTATCCAAGAATGACTCGAAACACTAAAATAAATTCTATTCCGGCCTGCCTCAAAGGCACTGAGGTTATCTCCCTATCTAAAGGAACGCGTGTTTTTCAGTCTGGAGATGAGTGTAACCAGTTTTTCTATTTGTTGAGCGGGGCAATCCGGGTTGATCTTATGGCAAAGAACGGCAGGGCCATCATGCTCTATCGGTTTGGAGCCGATGAAACATGCGTCCTGACAACCTCATGCTTGCTAGGCGGTGATGATTACTGCGCCGAAGCCCATGTTGAAGAAGACGCCAAAGCTTGTATTGTTCCGCACACCATGTTTGAAGCAAGAGTGAATGATTCCTTTGAATTCAGGCGGCTCGTCTTTGCGTCCTTTTCCGAACGCCTTGTTTCTATGATGAACAAGATAGAAGAAGTTGCATTCATTCCTATCGGCACCCGACTAGCAAGTCGGGTACTACAAATTCAGAATAATGAAGATATAATCATTGCTACGCACGAACAACTCGCATCCGACCTTGGCACATCGCGAGAAGTCATCAGCCGAAAACTGGCTCAGTGGGAGCAGCAAGGCATTATTAAACGCGGGCGCGGATCACTTCGCATTATCAATATGGCGAAAATCCAACGAATGGCGGGCACTAAAGGATAGTTGAAACTTACACAGACCGTTCTATGCGTGGCATTTGAACCATAAACTCGTCAGAGCACCAGGTCGCGCAAAACACCGTAACAAATGTGTAAAAAGAAAAACTTAAAGCACCTTGGCGATTCAATTAGAAGAGAATTTTTTCAAATACGGTAACTTTATGCCACTTTCCTTAAGTGTTATCTGAAGTTTTCGCCCTTCAATTTGGATTGACCTATTCAAAAAGCGTTCACGAAAACCCTACTTTATTTACCGAAAGCACCAAACAATTGAATACCAGCACTGAAACCATTTTCAGACATCTACCCCAATGCCTACTATGTCGCTTGAGCGGTTTCGTGACTAAGTCACGGTGAGGCTTAGAATGCCAATATAGTGTCTCACTGAGTATAAATCTAAGGAGACCTCAAATGAGCTTTGCAAATGTTGGAAGTGCCGACCGTATTTTTCGTTTAATTCTAAGGCTTTTTCTCGCTGCCATTCCCTTTGTTGTGGATAGCGTAGCCCCGCAAAGCCCGATCGGTATTGCCTGCTTTGTTGGTGCTGCAATTATGATTATCACTGCGCTTGTAAAATTCTGCCCTATCTATGCATTTTTGGGACTGCACACGCGTTCAAAAGATTAACCTGATAGGCGAGAGCACAGATAATGTCTTTACTCAGCATATTTGGTTTTGGTCGTAAATCCACTAGAACTGTCATTAAACAGATCAGTGTTCACCAGGCCCATGACTTAACCTCCACAGGAGCGTTGACGTTGATTGATGTGCGTAAGCCGGGGGAATGGAATGAAACAGGTCGGCCTAAAGGTAGTCATGGCATCACTCTTCAAGATCCAGATTTTGAAATGAAGATCTTGCAAATCATAAGCAACGACAAAACACAACCCCTTGCCTTTACATGCCATACGGGCGGACGCTCATCGATGGCAGCTGACAAAGCAAAGGCTGCCGGATTTACGGACATTTCAAACGTCGAAGGCGGATTTCTAGCCTGGGCGCGTGCCGCGCTCCCGATTGATAAAGGACCATTTTGAGCCCATATCTCCCCCCCCCC